>NZ_JAMYQC010000036.1:0-69977 GCF_040320645.1 Mesorhizobium sp. M0633 | reverse complement strand
TGACCCAGAACACGATCCGCCATCCCGAATCTCCCTGCTTCGACCATCATCACAGAATCACCAATCGGCTTCTGTGCAAAGGTCTCACAAGGGGAGAAGGAAAAGGCGCTGCTTCAACCGATTTGCATTCCCGTCACCCGCAATCTCCGCTTGAAGGCATTTGTGCAACGCGATACGCCGTTTGCAAATTGCAAACCGGAGAGACTTCGTGAGCGCGCCAGAGACCAGAACCGAAACCGACACGTTCGGTCCCATCGAGGTCGCCGCCGACCGTTACTGGGGCGCGCAGGCGCAGCGTTCGCTGGCCAATTTCAAGATCGGCTGGGAAAAGCAGCCGGCCTCGATCGTGCGGGCGCTGGGCATCGTCAAGCGGGCGGCAGCGGAGGCCAATATGGAGCTGAAGCGGCTCGATCCGGCGATCGGCAAGGCCATTATCGAGGCCTCCCAGGAGGTCATCGACGGCAAGCTCAACGAGCATTTCCCGCTGGTCGTCTGGCAGACCGGTTCGGGCACGCAGTCCAACATGAACGCCAATGAGGTGATCTCCAACCGGGCGATCCAGCTTTTGGGCGGCGTCATGGGGTCGAAGAAGCCGGTGCATCCCAACGACCACGTCAATATGAGCCAGTCGTCGAACGACACCTATCCGACTGCAATGCACATCGCCTGCGCCGAGCGCATCATCCACGACCTGCTGCCGGCGCTAAGACATTTGCATGCGGCACTCGAGGCCAAGACCAAGGCTTTCGCCCATATTGTGAAGATCGGCCGCACCCATACACAGGACGCGACGCCGCTGACGCTCGGCCAGGAATTCTCCGGTTATGCGGCGCAGGTCGCCTCGTCGGTCAAGCGCATCGAACTGACCCTGCCCGGCCTGCAGGAATTGGCGCAAGGCGGCACCGCGGTCGGCACCGGCCTCAACGCGCCGGTCGGTTTTGCCGAAAAGGTGGCGGCGCGTATCGCCGCGATCACCGGCATCGATTTCGTCACCGCGCCGAACAAGTTCGAGGCGCTTGCCGCCCATGATTCCATGGTCTTCTCGCACGGCGCCATCAATGCCTGCGCGGCGGCGCTGTTCAAGATCGCCAACGACATCCGTCTGCTCGGTTCCGGCCCGCGTTCGGGCCTCGGTGAATTGTCGCTGCCGGAAAACGAACCGGGCTCGTCGATCATGCCGGGCAAGGTCAACCCGACCCAGTGCGAAGCGATGACGCAGGTTTGCGTGCAGGTCTTCGGCAACAATGCGGCGATCAGCTTCGCCGGCAGCCAGGGCCATTTCGAACTCAACGTCTACAATCCGCTGATGGCCTATTGTTTCCTGCAGTCGGTGCAGCTGCTGGCCGACGCTTCGGTGTCGTTCACCGACAATTGCGTCGTCGGCATCGAGGCCCGCGAGGACAACATCAAGGCGGCACTCGACCGTTCGCTGATGCTGGTGACCGCGCTGGCGCCGACGATCGGCTACGACAACGCGGCCAAGATTGCAAAGGCGGCGCACAAGAACGGCACAACGCTGCGCGAGGAAGCGCTGGCCACCGGGCTGGTCAGCGAAGCCGACTATGAGCGGCTGGTGCGGCCGCAGGACATGACGCATCCGGGGTAAGTTGATCGCGAAAACGTTACCTGGGTGAACAATCCGTAACCAATCTGGCGTCTTTGGTGAACAGTCGGCCTGCGCTAACTAGACGGGTATCCCAAGCCGTTTGGCCAAACCCTTCTGGAGAGTTACGCATGTCCACCAACACGTCCACCAACACTTCGTTTGCCGGTTCCGGCACCGCCGCCGGCGCCTCGGGCACGATCCTGCTCGGCCGCATCCTGCTTTCGGTCATCTTCCTGCTTTCCGGCTTCGGCAAGCTGACGGCGATTGCCGGCACGGCCGGCTATTTCGGCAGCCTCGGCCTGCCGCTGCCGATGGTGACCGCCATTGTCGTCGGCCTGATCGAACTGCTTGGCGGCCTCGCCATCCTCGTCGGCTTCCAGACCCGGATCGTCGGCTGGGTGATGGCGATCTTCACCGTTGCCACCGCATTGGTCGCCCACACCGGCTGGGCCGATCAGATGCAGATGATCAATTTCCTGAAGAACGTTGCGATTGCCGGCGGCTTCCTCGTGCTGGCCTCCTCGGGCCCAGGCGCCTATTCGATCGACGCCAAGCGCGGCTGAAGCAGTCCAGCATTGCTTGGACAAAAGGGGTGCGGAATTTTCCGCGCCCCTTTTTCGTTGTCGGTTTGTGCCCTTCGGTCCGCTGACGGAAAACCTGCTAAGATCGGGCGCCAGGCCAAGCGGCCGTCGACAACGGAGGTGAAGATGCCCCGCAATGCGCTGCTTCTGCTTTCCCGATTGCTGCTCGCCGCGCTGTTCGTTCCGTCCGGCTTCCACGCGCTTACCGACATTGCCGGCACATCAGGCTATTTTGCCGGCCTCGGCCTGCCGCTGCCAACGCTCGTAGCCTGGGCGACGAGCCTGTTCGAGCTGATCGCCGGACTGCTCATCCTCGTCGGCCTCAAGACGCCGATCGTGGCGCTCCTGCTTGCCGCGTTCTGCATCGCGGCGGGCTTCATCGGCCACTATGGCCAGGGTGGCGACGATCCGACGCTGACCTTCATGCATTCACAGATGCTGATGAAGGACATCGCCATATCAGGCGGTTTTCTGGCGCTGGCGATGGCTGGCGCGGGTGCATGGTCGGCCGACGGCCGGATGGCTGCAGGGACGGGCTAAGCTGCCGCCCGGCTCGGCTCATTTGCTGTCGAGAAAGACGAACTCCGCAAGCCTGGTTATGTTTATGGGCTGAGAGAGAAAGGCGCCATGCCCCATTTGACCGACGCTGATGGTCAGGCAAACCTGTCTGCTTTCCACCGCGATCGGCAGCCATTCATATCCATATTGATCTGCGCCCTTGGGGGAGTAGCTCCGAAGATTGCTGTCAATCGCGACATACAGGTAGTTACGCAATTGGATCAGGCTTGCCCTCTTCAGGTATGGCAACAGGTCGGTTCGGCCCACGACAGGGTCAAGAAAGTTGCCGAGGGGCTGATGAACGGACAGAGTTCGATCGACAGCGCCAGGACAGAGATTAACGTCCGCAAAAAACGTGTTCATCGAAATCGATCTTTGAAATTTGATCATTTCGTCGCTTATTCTAAATACAAAGTAATTTATCTTTTGCCCACTTTTAGGTTTTAAAAAACCTTTGAGCAGATTGAATGGTGTTTTGCCGTCTGCGCCTTTTGGATAACTCTTCTCAAACTCAAACGCGCCTTTTGCAGCAACGGAAACCTTGGAAACCGTCTGAGCTCTGGCCGCGTCGACAATCAACAATGACAGGACGGAAAGCAGCAGCGGCAGGATTTGACTGGATTTCACGATCTTCTCCCAAGCGTGGAGCTTGCAGCGAATTGCCACATGCAATTGGCGTCGTGCCTGAAACTACTTCACAGAAACGCTTGGCCCGCCCTCGACTGCCAGCACCAGCCGGCGATTGGTGACCCTTGCCAGCTGTGCCAGCCGGCCGGCCGGCCGCTCGCCGTAAAGATCGGCCAGCGCTGCCGGCAGCACCAGCGCCAGCACGCCATTGCCGCGGTTTTCCCATTTCAGCCGTGGCATGACGCCCGGCATTGCCGCGGTCAGCAAATAGACGACGCGCAGCAGCGCGGCCAGCACGCGGGCGCGCTCGAGATAGCGCGGTGTCGCCAGTCCGCGGATTTCCGGAGCGGCTTCATTGAACACGCCCTCGTGGCGAAACAGGCTGACAAGCGCCAGGAAGGCGCGGCCGGGATGATCGACGCCGATGAACGAGGCGTGGGCGATGATGTTGAGCGATTGCTTGCCGCGATATTCGGGATGGGCACGCCAGCCGATATCGGCGAGCAGGCAGGCGGCGTGGCGGTAGCGCGCCTCATCCCTGGTCTCGTCGATGCCGAAGGCGGCGAACGCCTTGCCGGTCCACTCGACAAGCTCATGCGCGTGGTCGACCGAGCGCGAGCGCAGGCGGGCAAGCTCTTCCGCCGCCGAGATCAGCGGATCGGCCTTCTGCTCGGCCTCGTCGAGCAGCGAGTAGAGAAAGCCCTCGCGCACGCCCAGCGCCGACACGATGATCTTCGACGGCTGCATCGCCGCCATGATCTCCTGCAGCACGATGGCGCCATAGGGCAGCAGCGAACGGCGGTTCTTGGAGATGCCCTCGATGCCTTTGATCTTATCTATCTCGACCTTGGCGACCTGCCGGAGGAAGTTCGCGGCGCTTTCGATGCCGATCTCGTAATGGTGCATGACGCCGAGCGGGTAGTTGGTCATTTCCATGTGCAGCCGGGCGAGGTTTCGCCAGGTGCCGCCGACCGTGTAGAACGCCCTGCCCTGCCCGCCCTTCAACAATTTCGCCCGCGCCAGTTGCTCGCGCGTGATCTTTGCCGCCTGGGTCAGCGAGTTCTTCGCCATGTCCTGCAGGCGCAGGCCGCCCAACGGCAGCGTGATGCCGTCACCGATCGTCTCACCGTCAATATCGATCAGCTCGAGGCTGCCGCCGCCAAGATCGCCGGCGATGCCGTTGGCCGGATGGAAACCGGAGATGACGCCGAGCGCCGAATAATGGGCTTCCTCGCGGCCGCTCAGCACCTGGATCTCGGTTTTGAGCACATCCTCAGCGCGGTGGATGAAGTCGGGGCCGTTGACCGCCTCGCGGGCGGCGGCGGTCGCCAGCACATACATGCGCTCGGCGCCGGCCTGGTCGGAGAGCGCGCGGAAACGGCGGAACTCTTCCATCGAGCGCGTCACCGCCTCGGGATCGAGCTTTCCGGTCGAAACGATGCCGCGGCCGAGGCCGGCCAGCATCTTTTCATTGAACAGCAAGGTCGGCGAGCGCGCCAGCCCCTCATAGATGACAAGACGGATCGAGTTCGATCCGATATCGATGATGGACAGCGGTCGGCGGTCCTGGAGCCGGCCCTGGGACGCTGAAATCATCAGCCCGTCGCTGCGTTCTGTTTCTTGCGGCGCTTGAACTGCGCGATGCGCTTGGGCGCATGCGACTTCAACGCATCGCCCCGTCCGGACAGGCTCGGATTCGTCATGAAATATTCCTGCGCGTTGAACGGTTCCTCGCCCTCCTCCAGCACGACGCGCCGGGAGGTTCCGTCAGCCAATACGTCGAAACTTTGCTGGTTGTCCATGATGTTGCCGAGCATGATCTGGCCGAGCACCTGTTCGTGCACAGTTGGATTGGTGATCGGCACCATGGTCTCGACACGGCGGTCGAGATTGCGCGGCATCAGATCGGCCGAGGAGATGTAGACGATCGCCCCGTCCGAGGGCAGGCCGTGGCCGTTGCCGAAGCAATAGATGCGGCTGTGTTCGAGGAAACGGCCGACGATCGATTTCACCCTTATGTTCTCCGACAGGCCGGGCACCTGCGGCCTCAGGCAGCAGATGCCGCGCACGACGAGATCGATCTCGACGCCGGCGCGGCTGGCATCATAGAGGGCATCGATGATGATCGGGTCGACCAAGGCGTTCATCTTCATCCAGATGCGGGCGGGCCTGCCCTCCAGCGCGTGACTGATCTCGTCCGAAATGTGCTTGAGGATGCGGTCGCGCAGCGTGAACGGCGATATGGCCAGCCGCATCTGCTCGGCCGGCTCGGCATAGCCGGTGATGAAGTTGAACAGCTGGGCGACATCGCGCGCGATCGTCGGGGCCGTGGTGAAGAAGGACAGGTCGGTGTAGATGCGCGCGGTGACCGGGTGGTAGTTGCCGGTGCCGAGATGCACGTAATTGCGCAGCCTGCCATCCTCTCGGCGCACGACCAGCGACATTTTCGAATGGGTCTTCAGTTCGAGGAAGCCGAAGACGACCTGGACGCCGGCGCGCTCGAGGTCGCGGGCCCAGCGGATGTTGGCCTCCTCGTCGAAGCGCGCCTTGAGCTCGACCAGCGCGGTCACCGACTTGCCGGCCTCGGCGGCGTCGACCAGAGCGCGCACGATCGGGCTGTCGTTGGAGGTGCGATAGAGCGTCTGCTTGATCGCCACCACTTCCGGATCGGCCATTGCCTGGCGCAGGAACTGCACCACGACGTCGAAGGATTCGTAGGGGTGGTGGACGATGATGTCCTTCTCGCGGATCGCCGCAAAACAATCGCCGCCATGCTCGCGGATGCGCTCGGGGAAGCGCGGATTGTAGGGCGTGAACTTCAGATCGTCGCGGGCGACGGCGACGATCTCCGAGATCTGGCTGAGCGCCAGCGGACCGGTGAGCACGCTGATGCGGCTTGCCGAAACGCCAAGCTCGCCGGCGACGAAGTCGCGCAGTTCGGGCGGCATCAGCCGGTCGAATTCGATCCGGATAACCGAGCCGCGGCGCCGCCGCTTCAGCGCCGTCTCGAACAGGCGCACCAGATCCTCGGATTCTTCCTCGACCTCGATATCGCTGTCGCGGATGATGCGGAACGTGCCGGAACCCTTGACCTCGTAGCCCGGGAACAGCTTGCCGATATAAAGACCGACCGCCTCCTCGAGCGGGATGAAGCGGACATGGCGCTTGCGATCCGGCAAGCGGATGAAGCGCCTCAGCGCCACCGGCAGGCGCAAAAGCGCGCTCATTTCCTCGCCGTTCTTACGGTGGCGCAATTGCAACGCCATCGAGAAACCGAGATTGGGAATGAACGGGAACGGATGCGCCGGGTCGATCGACAGCGGCGTCAGCACCGGAAATACCTGCTCCTGGAAATGGTCCTCGAGCCAGATCTTCTCGTCCTTGCTCAGCGCATCGCGGGTGATGCTCTCGATGCCTTCCTTGTCGAGCAGCAGCATCAGCGCCGAAAGGCTTTTCTGCTGGTCCTCCTGCAGGCGCTCGACCTCGCGCAGCAATTGTTCAAGCTGCTGCTCGGGCGTGCGTCCGTCCGGGCTCTTCAGCACGATGCCCTCGCGCACCTGGCCGGCAAGACCCGCAACGCGGACCATGAAGAACTCGTCGAGGTTGGCGGCCGATATCGACAGGAAGCGAACACGCTCGAGCAGCGGATGATTGGCGTTCAGCGACTCTTCGAGCACGCGCCGGTTGAATTGCAGCCAGGAAAACTCGCGGTTGACGAAGCGGTCGGGATTGCCGCCTTCGCGGCTCGCCGCCTCGACGGTGATGAATTCGTTCTGCACCGGCTTCAGTTCGTTCATGGTTTCCGCTCTTCCCACACCGTTCGACGACCATAGCCTTAACCGGCTTAACTTATCCTCTGACAGGCTTTTGCGACAGTTTCATTTCATCGATCTTGCAAAGAGACGGGTTATGATCCAGATGCAATCGACAAGATCAGGAGACGACGATGGCAGGCGGTTCCATTCCCCATTTCCAGAACGATGCGGGCTATCCGGCAATCGACATCGGCGTCAAGGAATTCATGTGCACCGGCGCCAATCCGCCTTTCGACCACCCCCATGTATTTCTCGACATGGGCGACGACAATGAAAAAGTCTGCCCGTATTGCTCGACGCTCTATCGCTATTCGCCGAAGCTGAAGGCGTTGGAAACGCAGCCGCCGGGCTGCCTTTATATCGACCAGGCCGCCTGATTCTTCCGCGACAAACCTGATGCAGGAAACGCAGTCCCGGCAGGTGGTCATCGCCGGGGCGGGCGTCGCCGGGCTGACCGCGGCACTGGCCTTCGCCGAGCGCGGCTATCGGATAAAACTGTTCGAACAGGCGCAGCACCTCGAGGCTGCCGGCGCCGGTATCCAGCTTTCGCCCAACGCGACGCGCATCCTACGGCAGCTCGGCGTACTCGATCGGCTGCTGGCGACGGCGGTGCGGCCGGAGGCGGTCGTGCTCAAGGATGCCGCCACGCTGCGCAAGCTGGCGCGCGTACCGCTTGGCCAGGCGGCCGAAACGCGCTGGGGAGCGCCCTATCTCGTTGCCCACCGCGCGGATCTGCAGTCAGCGCTGATGCAGCGAGTTTCGGAGCAGCCCGGTATCGATCTGCTCGCCGGCGCGCGGGTGACCGACATCGCAGCCGGATCGAAAGGTGTTACCGTCACTGCATCGGCTGATGGCGACACGGTCGAGGCTGGCTGTCTGCTGATCGGCGCCGATGGCGTCTGGTCGTCGGTGCGAGAAACGCTTGCCCGCAACGCAGCCGATTTCCGGAGAAGCCGGTTTTCGGGCGAGCTTGCCTGGCGCGCCACGGTGGCCGCCGACAGCCCCGCCGGACAAACCTTTGCAGCGATCGGTGCGCCCGATTGCGTTACTGCATTCCTCTATCCCGGCTTCCATATGGTCGCCTATCCGGTCAGTCGTGGCACTGCCTTCAACCTCGCCGCCTTCACTGGGGGCGAGCGCATCGCCGAGGGCTGGTCGGGGCATGCCAACCCCGCCAGCCTCGCCAGCGCCATGCGCGGTACCGCGCCGGCGCTGGTCCGTCTGGCGAGCGAGGCGGCGCCGTGGATGGCATGGCCGATCCACACCGTCGAGCAGCGGCGATGGACGACGCCGGAAGGCATCGCGCTGATCGGCGATGCGGCGCACGCGATGACGCCGTTTGCCGCACAGGGCGCGGCGATGGCGATCGAGGACGCGGCGACGCTTGCCGGCTTCGTTGCGGCCTCCACAGCCGATCTTGAGGGG
The DNA here is from genome assembly GCF_040320645.1 of Mesorhizobium sp. M0633. Lineage (NCBI taxonomy): Bacteria > Pseudomonadati > Pseudomonadota > Alphaproteobacteria > Hyphomicrobiales > Phyllobacteriaceae > Mesorhizobium > Mesorhizobium sp. M0633. Next base: position 61,365 of record NZ_JAMYQC010000036.1, on the reverse strand, counting down.
GCGCTTGCCGCCTGGGAACAGGCGCGGCGGCCGCGCGTCGCCCAGGTCGCCCGCCGCGGCGCCATCAACCGCCTCGCCTGGCATGCGGCCGGGCCGGTGGCGATGGCCCGCAACCTGTTCCTGGCGATGCGCTCGCCCGAAAAGCTCGCCGCCGATCTCGACTGGCTCTATGGTTGGTGGGCGTAGGACGCTCGGCGGTCCTAAGTCGCCTTGTCAATTGTAAAGCCGCATCGACAGGCCGAGCGAGGCCGGCAGCGGATTCCACCAGCCGGTGCGCAGCCCGGCCGTGCGCAGTGCCGCCGCCGTCCAGGTGTTGCAGCCGACCAGCGCGTTGAAATGGCCATTGGCTTCGAAGAACCGATCGAAGCGGGAATAGGCCGCACTCTCGATCGGGATGGCCCCGTTCGGCCCCTGCCGGAAGCTTGCCGCAATGTAATCTAGCAGCGCCGTAAACCGCTCCTCGCCGATGTCGAAGCTAGCGACGTCGCGATGCGGCTCGGCGATGTCGACGGAAATGTCGACATGCATTGCCGAGGCATCGACCGTCAGCGCCTTCATCACCGGCACCGCCTTCAGCTCCGACCAGGTCGGGGTCTCCAGATAGAAGGCGCGGCCGCCCCAGCCGAAGACGATGTAGCGGACCTCCGCCATGTCTGCTGGAATGCCGGCATCGACCAGGAAATGGAAGCGCCGGCGCACATCGTCGTCGACCGGGATGGCGATGTCGGTGTGGATCGGATTTTGCAGCATCAGGATACGGTGGCTTGTGCCGATCGGATCGGCAACGGCCGCCGGCCAGAGCGGGCGCGGCAGCAGCGTGCCCAGCGCCACCGCAAGGACTGCTGCAACGACCAGCAGGCCAAGAAAACGGGCAAGCTTCTTCATGGGGAAGGCATAGACCAAGCAATGTTCAAGGTGAAGCCTCTCCGGAAATTGAACAGCTGACTTAGAGCTTGACGCGTATCCTCCCCGGGAGGATATGCTGAAGGCATGTCAGATCATCTCCACGCTTCGCATCCTTCCATCGTAAAGCGCCTGAAGCGCGCGCAAGGCCACCTTGCGGCGGTGCTGGCGATGATCGAGGCGCATCGCCCTTGCGTTGACCTGGCGCAGCAGCTTCATGCCGTCGAAAGGGCCATCAGCAGCGCCAAGCGCGAGCTGATCAACGATCACATCGAGCATTGCCTGACGGACAGCGTGGAAACCGGCGGCAACTCGCTGGCGGAACTTAAGCAGCTGGCGAAATATCTATGAATGCCATCGTAGTCCGCATTCTGGACTGGCTCGGGTTCGGCTCGCACGCCGCACATCATCACGGCGGTCACGGTCCGCACGGTCACAGCCATGGCGTCATCGACGCGACAATTGCCACCACCGACCGGGGCATCTGGGCAATCAAATGGTCGTTCGTGATCCTGGCCATCACCGCGGCATTGCAGATGGTCGTGGTTGCGTTGTCGGGGAGCGTGGCATTGCTGGCCGACACGATCCATAACATCGGCGATGCGACCACGGCGATCCCGCTATGGATTGCGTTCGTGCTGGCGCGGCGCAAGCCGTCGCGGATCTTCACCTATGGCTTGGGCCGGGTCGAGGATCTGGCCGGCATCATCATCGTGCTCATCATCCTGTTCAGCGCTGTAGTCGCTGCCTACCAAGCCATCGACAGGCTGATCAATCCACAAGTGGTGACACACCTGGGCTGGCTGACTGCGGCGGGCATTGTCGGCTTCCTCGGCAACGAGGCGGTTGCCGTGTTCCGTATCCGCGTCGGTCGCGAAATCAACAGCGCGGCACTGATTGCCGACGGCTACCACGCCCGCACAGATGGACTTACCAGCCTTGCCGTGGTCATCGGAGCCATCGGCGTCTGGTTCGGCTTTTCCTTGGCCGATCCGATCGTCGGTCTGCTGATCACGATTGCGATCTTCGGTATCGTCTGGCAATCGGCCCGCTCGGTGCTGACCCGCATGCTGGATGGAATCGAACCCGGTGTGATGGACGAAATCCGACATGCCGCCGAGCATGTTCCGGGCGCGCGCATTGTCGATGCCAAGGCGCGCTGGATCGGTCATAGATTGCACGCCGACATCGCAATTGCCGCGGACGAAACCCTGCCGCTGTCGGCGGCGAACAAGATCGCCGCAGCGCTGAAGGACGAACTATCCCAGCATATGCCGGCCCTGGCTGAGGCGAATGTGCGGTTTTCAACGGAACGTGGAGAGAACGACCATCCTCACGAGCACACGCATGACCACGGCCACATGCACTGACGCTCGCCGATTTTCTGCTAGTCTCGTCCGATGTTCCAGACGCTCGTCGAATTTCAGCGCACGATCTATCTGACGCTCGGCGAACAGATCAAGCTGCTTGCGGCCGGAGGCAATTGGCTGGCGTTCATGGCCTTCCTGCCGATGGGCGTCGTGTTCGGGGCTGCCCATGCGCTGACGCCGGGGCACAGCAAGGCCGTCCTGGCGACGTATCTTGCCGGTTCGGATGCGAAGGTCTCGCGTGGTCTGCTCGTATCTATCACGCTATCGTTCACGCATGTGACGATTGCCGTTCTGATTGCGGCTCTCTCGCTGCCACTGGTCTCAATAGCATTGGGCAGCGTCGGCCGCGCTCCGCTTCTGGAGCACATCAGTCGCGGGCTGCTCGGCCTCATCGGCGTCTGGATGCTCTGGCGCGCTTTGAGCCACAGCCATCACCACAGGCACGAGGGCGAGGCTGTCGGCGTCATGGCAGGCCTGATCCCATGTCCGCTTACGCTTTTCGCGATGACTTTCGCGATGTCCAGGGGTGTTCCGGCAGCGGGCGTCCTGTTTGCCATCACCATGATGGTCGGCGTGGCGCTGACGCTGTCCTGCGTCGCCGTGTTGTCGATCGTGTTTCGGGAACGGCTTGTACAGTTTTTCGCGCGCCAGCCACGGCTGTTCGAAACCATCTCCCGGGCCATCGAGGGCGCCGCCGGTCTCGCCCTTGCCGGCGTCGCTGTCTGGCAGATCACCTCAGCTTGAGAGAAAATTTGGCCCCAGCCACTGCATGGTGTCCGGGCCGGTGCACCGGCTGGAACGAGCCTAGGCGACGCCGGTCATGTCACCTCGATCACGACCATCAGCCCGCCGCCGGCCCTTCTCCTCGACATTGTTGTTCGTGGTGTGATGCGGGATGTGGCAATGGATCAGCCAATGCCCCGGACGCTGCGCCATCCAGATCACGTCGTAGCGCTGACCCGGCCCGACGTTGATCGTATCGGCAAGGAAACGACCCGAAGCGGGGACCGTCTCGGCAGGCCGAGCGCCGCCGTGACGGCGGCGGCAAGAATGATGCCGGTGGCATCGCCGGCGACGCAGTGGATGGTGGAGCCGACGCCCTGCTTCCAGAGCGGCCGGGTGAACACCTCATGCTCGCCCGGCCGTGGCTCCTTGTCCGCGAGCACGTAAAGCAGCAAGCCGAGCGGACCCATATAGAGGGTGACCAGGATGAAGCCCCATTTCATCACCACCGGCTCGGGATTGTTGCGATATTGGTCGAAGCCGACATAAAGCGTCGAAGCCAGCGCCAGCGCGAACCAAACGACAAGAAAATAATCGATCGGTTGGATGAGCATCAGGATGAAACCTTGACCTGCCGCCGCACGCGCCCACGCTGCTTGTTATACAACTCCCAATGGAAATGAACGCGGAAGGCGCGCTTATGATCCGCGCCGGCCTTAGGTACCAGGTTGCAACGTGACCACTCGAACGGCCTGAAGCACGCTTGCTATCTTCTCGCGCAGCGCACGGTCAGCGCTCGTCGAATACGCGCGAAGCCAGCAAGACAGAGAGCCCGGTCCGCCGGTCTTGTCCCGAACCGGCGTACAGGATCAGTGCAGGATCTGCGACAGGAACAGCTTCGTGCGCTCATGGCGCGGGTGGTCGAAGAACTCGGCCGGCGTGTTCTGCTCGACGATCTGACCCTGATCCATAAAGATCACCCGGTTGGCGACTTTGCGCGCAAAGCCCATTTCGTGGGTGACGCAGAGCATGGTCATGCCTTCCTCGGCCAGCCCGACCATCGTCTCCAGCACTTCCTTGATCATTTCCGGATCGAGAGCCGAGGTCGGCTCATCGAACAGCATGATGCGCGGGTTCATGCACAGCGAGCGGGCGATCGCCACGCGCTGTTGCTGGCCGCCGGAAAGCTGGCCGGGATATTTGTTGGCCTGTTCCGGGATCTTGACGCGCGTGAGGAAATGCATGGCGATTTCCTCGGCCTGTTTCCGCGGCATCTTGCGCACCCAGATCGGCGCCAGCGTGCAATTTTCCAGAATGGTCAGATGCGGGAACAGGTTGAAGTGCTGGAACACCATGCCGACCTCGCGGCGCACCTCGTCGATCTTCTTCAGATCGTTGGTCAGTTCCTTGCCGTCGACTATGATCTTGCCCTTCTGGTGTTCCTCCAGTCGGTTGATGCAGCGGATCATCGTCGATTTGCCGGAGCCCGACGGGCCGCAGATGACGATGCGCTCGCCGCGCATCACCTTTAGATTGATGTCCTTCAGCACATGGAATTCGCCGTACCATTTGTGCATGGCGATGATGTCGATGGCGACATCGGTGGTGGAAATATGCATCTTGGCGGCATTGACCTTGATCTCTTCCGCGCTGACGGCGTTTTCTATGGCCATGACAAGGTCCCCTTTTTTAGCGTTTGTGGCCGGTGTCGAGACGGCGTTCCGTGTACATTGAATAGCGCGACATGCCGAAGCAGAACAGCCAGAAGATGAAGGCCGCGAACACCAGGCCGGATCTGGCCGTCTGCGGCGTCGCCCAATTGGCGTCGGAGAAGTTCTGCTTGACGATGCCGAGGAGGTCGAACATCGAGATGACGATGACCAGGCTGGTGTCCTTGAACATGCCGATGAAGGTGTTGACGATGCCGGGAATGACCAGCTTCAGCGCCTGCGGCATGACGACCAGACCCATCTTCTGCCAGTAGCTGAGGCCGAGCGAATCGGCGCCCTCATACTGGCCTTTGGGGATCGCCTGCAGGCCGCCGCGCACCACTTCGGCCATGTAGGCGGCGGCAAACAGCGACACGCCGATCAGCGCGCGCAGGAACTTGTCGAAGCTGACGCCGGCCGGCAGGAACAGCGGCAGCATCACGCTGGCAAAGAACAGCACCGTAATCAGCGGGATGCCGCGTACCGTCTCGATGAAGATCACGCACAGCAGCTTGACGATCGGCATGTTCGAGCGCCGGCCGAGCGCCAGCACGATGCCGACCGGCAGCGACACAGCTATGCCGACGAAGGACAGGCTGAGTGTCACCAGCAGTCCACCCCAGAGCGGGGTTTCGACATAGGGCAGGCCGAACATGCCGCCGATCAGCAGAACGAAGGCGACGACCGGCAGTGCAAAAAAGAGAAGAATGGCATTCAGCCCCTTGCGCGGTACGCGCGGAATGAGCAGCGGCACCAGCAGCGCCACGAACAGGATGGCCACCAGGATCGGTCGCCAACGCTCTTCCAGGGGATAGCGGCCGAACATGAACTGGCCGAACTTGGCGTTGACGAAGGCCCAGCAAGCGCCGGTCCAGCCGTCCGACTGGATGCCGCCCTGCGCCACGGTGGCGCAGACCGTGCGGTCCGGTCCCGTCCACTGGGCGTTGATGAAAGCCCAATTGACGATCTGCGGCAGGATCATGGCAACCAACACGATGCCGATGACGGTCAGGATGGCGTCGCCGGTCGATGCGATCAGATTCTTGCGGACCCAGGCGGTGAGGCCGCGCTCGCTCGACGGCGCCGGCTGCGCCAGCGCCATCTCCGTCCGCACCCAGGACATATCGTGCTCTTGCATGGCCCTACCTCTCCACCAGCGCCATCCTGGCATTGACGACGTTCATGATCGCCGACGTGATCAGGCTGAGCGCCAGGTACACCGCCATCATGATCACCACGCCTTCGACTGCCTGCCCGGTCTGGTTCAAGACCGTGCCGGCCGTCGCCGTCAGGTCCGGATAGCCGATGGCGATGGCGAGCGAGGAATTCTTGGTCAGGTTGAGATACTGGCTGGTCAGCGGCGGAATAACGATGCGCATCGCCTGCGGCACGACGACAAGCCTGAGGATCGATCCCGAGCGCAGCCCGAGTGCCGCGGCCGCCTCGGTCTGGCCTGCGCTGACGCCCCTGATGCCGGCGCGCACGATCTCGGCGATAAAGGCGGCCGTATAGCAGGACAACGCCAGATAGAGTGACAGGAACTCGGGCCTGACCTGAAAGCCACCGACGAGATTGAAGGTCGACTGCTTTGGAAATTCAAAGCTCAGCGGAAAGCCGCTCAGCGCGTAGGCCAGCAGCGGCAGGCCGACGATCAACGCCATGGATGTCCAGAACACCGGGAATGGCTGTCCCGTCGCCATCTGCCGCTGCCGCGCCTTGCGGGCGACGAACCAGGCCATAGCGATGCCGAGGAGCAGTGCGACCAGGATCAGCCAGGAGCCCTCGCCCCATATAGCGCGGGGAAAATAGAAGCCGCGCTGGTTGAGAAAGGAGCCGAACGGCAGATTGATGCTCTCGCGTGGCGGCGGCAGCACGGCGAGCACGCCGGAATACCAGAAGAAGATGACCAGCAGCGGTGGGATGTTGCGGAACACCTCGACATAAACGGTGCAGATCTTCCTGATCAGCCAGTTATGCGACAGCCGGCCGATGCCGACGATGAAACCGATGATGGTGGCGGTGATGATGCCGACGACAGCAACGATCACGGTGTTGATAAAGCCAACCAGGATGGCACGGAAATAGGTCGAATCCGATGAATAAGCGATGGCGCTTTCGCTGATGTCGAAGCCGGCGCGGCCCTTAAGAAAGCCGAAGCCGGAAGCGATGTGCAGCCGCGTCAAATTGGCGATGACGTTGTGGGTAACCCACCAGACACCCGCTACCAGCAGGACGAGGACCAGTGCTTGAAAGAATATGCCGCGGACGCGCGGATCATTGATGAAGGAACCGCGGCTTGGCTCCTCGCGAAGAACTTCCTGCGATGCCATTCGACAGTCCCCTGGAAAGAGAGACCGGAAGGCAGACGATCTGCCTTCCGGATCCATTTTCGATCAGCGGATCGGCGGAGCGTACTGCAGGCCACCCTTGGTCCACAGCGCGTTGATGCCGCGGGCGATCTTCAGCGGGCTGCCGGAGCCGACATTGCGTTCGAACATCTCGCCGTAATTGCCGACGGCCTTGACGATGTTGACGACCCAGTCGTTGGAGACGCCTAGATCGGTGCCGATCTTGGTGTCGGCTTCCTGGCCGAGCACGCGCTTGATCTCGGGATTGTCCGAGTTCTTCATCTCGTCGACATTGGCCTGGGTGATGCCCAGTTCCTCGGCGTTGAGCAGCGCGAAATAGGTCCACTTGACGATGTGGTACCACTGGTCGTCACCCTGGCGCACGGCCGGCCCAAGCGGCTCCTTGGAGATGATCTCGGGCAACACGACGTGGTCGGCCGGCGAGCTGAGCGTCAGGCGAATGCCGTAGAGACCCGACTGGTCGGTGGTGTAGACGTCGCAGCGGCCGGCGTCATATGCGGCGTTGACCTCATCCAGCTTTTCGAAAACGACGGGGTTGTACTCCATCTTGTTCGACTTGAAATAGTCGGCAAGGTTGAGCTCGGTCGTGGTGCCGCTCTGCACACACACCGCCGCGCCCGAAAGCTGCAGTGCCGAATTCACGCCCGGAAGCTTCTTGGCGTTGATCATGAAGCCCTGACCGTCATAATAGGTGACGCCGACGAAGTTCAGGCCAAGCGCCGTATCGCGGTTGATGGTCCAGGTGGTGTTGCGCGACAGGATGTCGACCTCGCCCGACTGCAGCGCGGTGAACCGCTCCTTGGCGCTGAGCGGCGTGAACTTGACTTTGGTGCCATCGCCGAAGACGGCGGCCGCCACGGCGCGGCAGAAATCCACATCGATGCCTTTCCATTCACCCTTGTCGTCAGGCGCCGCGAAGCCAGCAAGACCCGTATTGGTGCCGCACTGGATGAAGCCTTTCGCCTTGACATCGTCGAGCGTGCTCGCCGATGCGGCCGAAGCCGCGAAGCCAAACGCGGCGGCGCCCAAAAGGCCGATTGCAATGTGTTTCATGACCCACAGACCCTTTTCTGTTTTTTCCAGGCGAACCTGACTTTTTCCCGTGTGAACGCAGCTAAGTATCCCGGCCCGTTACCGGAATCCCGCATCGTCACCGACGCGCTGCCTCCCATTCACGAACAACATCGAAGGCGATTATTCCTGTGAGGTCAAGGGAAATGACCAAATCCGAAAGACTTTGAAAACCAACCGCCTGAAATGCCTGAAATTGCAGACAAACGCGCTCGCAAATTGGTCAGCGCGCCAATAAAGCCGGCAAAGTCCGACCGTGAGTTGCCAAGCGCACTTGGCAGCCTTCCCGCGGATCCACGGCTCGTTGCTGAATTGGCATATTCAAGACCTTGGCCTGGCGAGTGCGGTGCGGTTGCGCGGCCAATGCCGCCGCACTATGGCTAACGACCAACCCATGGGACGAAAAGCAATGGCAAAAGACGACAGCGAGATGGGCGTCAACACGCGGCTCGCCCATTCCGGCAACAACCCGCATGACTATTTCGGCTTCGTCAATCCGCCGGTGGTGCATGCCTCGACCGTGCTTTATCCCAATGCTGCGGCGATGGCTTCACGCAGCCAGAAATACACCTACGGCACGCGCGGCACGCCGACTACCGATGCGCTGAACGGCGCGATCGATGCGCTGGAAGGCTCCGCCGGCACGGTCGCGGTGCCGTCGGGCCTGGCGGCGGTGACGCTGCCGCTGCTCGCCTTCCTGTCGGCCGGCGATCATCTGCTGATCGTCGATTCCGTCTATCACCCGACCCGCAACTTCGCCGACACGATGCTGAAGCGGCTCGGCATCGAGGTCGAGTATTACGAACCGCGCATCGGCGCCGGCATCGCGGCGCTGATCAAGCCCAATACCAAGGTGGTGTTCACCGAATCGCCGGCCTCCAACACTTTCGAGGTGCAGGACATACCGGCCATCGCCAAGGCAGCGCATGCCGCCGGCGCCATCGTCATGATGGACAACACCTGGGCGACGCCGCTCTACTTTCGCCCCCTCGACCATGGCGTCGACATCTCGATCCACGCGGCGACGAAATACCCGGCCGGCCATTCCGACGTGCTGCTCGGCACGGTGTCGGCCAACGCAGCCTGCTGGAAGCAGCTTTGCGAGACGTTCAACACGATGGGCTGCTGCGCCGGGCCGGACGACGTCTACCAGGTGCTGCGCGGCCTGCGCACCATGGGCGTGCGGCTGGAGCACCATCAAAAGAGCGCGCTTTCCCTCGCCGGCTGGCTGGAGGGTCAGCCGGGCGTAGCGCAGGTGCTGCATCCGGGGCTGCCCAGTCATCCCGACCACGCCATATGGAAGCGCGATTTTTGCGGATCGAGCGGCATCTTCTCGATCGTTCTCGCGGGCGGCGGACAGAAGCAGCAGCACGCCTTCCTCGACGCGTTGAAGTTTTTCGGCCTCGGCTATTCCTGGGGCGGCTATGAGAGCCTTGCCGTGCCGGTATTCCTTGGCGACCGCACCATCGCCAAGGGCCCGTATGACGGGCCGCTGGTGCGCCTGCAGATCGGGCTCGAGGATGTAGGGGATTTGAAGGCCGACCTGGCGCGCGGGCTGGCGGCGGCCGCTGGGGCCTGAGCCAGCACCTTTTCAAACTGAGTCAGAAAATCGGCGTAACAGCCTGGAAAAATTGCGATCCTGAGCGATATCATGGCGACCGATCGACCGATGATACGGCTCTACAAAATAGAGGCGGCGGCGTGGTGAAGGCGGTAGAATAGCCTCTGCCAGTCCTTGACACGGATTGAGGCTGGCCGGCGGGATCGGTCGGGAACCTTTTGTCGGCCGATGCATCCAATGTCGCGATGAGAAGCCTATCAGGAGATCGGCCATGCCTGCTGCGTTGACGGCAACGCCCGCCGCTTCCGGCGATATGCAGCTTGTCGGCCGCGCGCTGGCACGTGATGGCGATGCATTCCGCACCATCATCAAGACGCACAACCAAAGGCTCTACCGCATCGCCCGAGGCGTCGTGCGTAACGACAGCGAGGCCGAGGACATCGTCCAGGAGGCCTATGTCAGCGCCTTTGCCCATCTCGAGGCCTTTCGCGGCGATGCCTCGCTCGCGACGTGGCTATCGCGTATCGTCATCAACGAAGCGCTCGGTCGCTTGCGCAAAAGGCGGCGAATGGTAGCGATGCCTGAAAACCCGCAAGCCGAAATCATCCGGTTTCCCCTCAACCCGAGCGACGATCCGGAGCGGACGATGGCGCAACGGCAGATCCTTGAGCTTGTCGAACGGGCAACCGACAGTCTTCCCGATGTCTACCGGATGGTGTTCGTGGCGCGCGTCATCGAGGGATTGAGCATCGAGGAGACCGCCGAACTGCTTGGCGTGCGGCCAGAAACCATCAAGACCAGGCTGCACCGCGCCCGCGCGCTGGTGCGCAAGGCGCTGGACGACCAGATCGGCCCGGTGCTGCTCGACGCCTTTCCCTTCGCGGGCCGGCGCTGCGAACGGCTGACCAATGCCGTGATGCAGCGGCTTGGTCTTTCCGGATAGGCCGCGCCGATTTTCGCGGGAACGTTTGGCGGCGACCTGCATCCAATGAGCATCACTGAAAACGAAGCCCGATGCAGTTCCGCGTCGGGGCGAAGGAGAGCATCATGTTTATTCGATCGACCACGGCACTGGCCGCAGTTTTCCTGCTTAGCGCAGCGCCCTTGTCGCAAGCTGCCGACAAACCGACCGATCCGCAGATCGCACATATCGCCTACACAGCGGGCGTGCTTGACGTCGAGGCGGCCAAGCAGGCGCTGAAGAAATCGAAGAACAAGGAGGTCGTGGATTTCGCCAAGGACATGGTGCGAGATCACGAGGCGGTCAACAAACAGGCTCTCGACCTGGTCAAGAAGCTCAAGGTCACGCCTGAGGACAACCCCACCAGCAAGGCGCTGACCAAGGCGGCGGCCGAGGAACGTGCCAAGCTTGCCAAGCTCAAGGGCGCGGCGTTCGACAAGGCCTATGTCGCCAGCGAAGTGGCCTACCACAAGCAGGTCAATGGCGCGCTCGAAACACTGCTGATTCCGTCGGCCAGCAATGCCGAGTTGAAGAGCCTGCTGGAAACCGGCCTGAAAATATTCCAGGGTCACGAACAGCACGCCGAACACGTCGCCGGCATGCTGAAGTGAGGATTGGGCCAATGATGTCGAGGCGGCATCTTTGGGTTGCGCTGGCATTGGCCTTGGGTGCCGCGCCGGCCAAGGCCGAAACCATCGAGGTGACGATCGACAAGCTTGTGTTTTCGCCGGCAAAGATCGAGGCGAAGGTCGGCGACACGATCAGGTGGGTAAACAAGGACGTGTTCGCCCACACGGCAACCGTCAACGGCGCCTGGGAATTGATGATCCCGCCGAAGAAGGCGGCGAGCCTGACGGTGAAGAAGGCGGAATCGGTCGATTATTTCTGCCGCTTCCATCCGAACATGAAAGGCCATCTCACGGTGACGTCGCCCTGACTGGCTGATGCATGTCGCGCAAAAGTGTGCAGCGGTTTTGCGTTAACGACATGCATAAAACAAGAGCCTAAAGCGCGCCGCATGAGGCCGTCGAATGCGACGCGCTTTAGGCCGCCAGCCATGCCGTCCCTACAAGAAGCGTGACCAGCGTCAACGGAAGGCCGACCTTGAAGAAGGCGATGAAGCCCAGCGGTTTGCCGGAGACCCGCGCGTGCTCGGCAACGATCAGATTGGCGACCGAGCCGAGCAGCGTGAAATTGCCGGCCAGCGTCGAGCTCATGGCGACGACTAGCCAGGCCCGCTCGGGGTTTTCCAGTCCGGGCACGAACGGCTTCAGCGCCAGCACGGCCGGGACATTGCTCATGATGTTGGACAGCACTGCGGTGAAACCGGACAGCCGCCAGATATCATTCAGCCCGAGGTCCTTTGCCGAAGCGACGATGTCGGGCGTCAGCAGCGTCTTCTCCGCTCCGGCGACGACGATGAACAGCCCGGCAAACATGAACAGCAGCGGCCCATCGATCTCGCGATAGATGCGCTCAGGTTTGATGGCGCGGGTCAAAAGAAGAATGGCGCCGCCGATCAGCGCTGCCTTGGCGACTGGAACGCCGGCGAAGAAGGCGATCGCCAAACCGACACAGACGACCACCGCCTTCACCACCTGCCCCGGCAGCATGCGGCCGCGATAGACTTCGGGGCTGAGCTCGGCCTTGCGCGAAAATTCGGCGCGGTAGACGATGCGGATGATGACGATGACGGCGACGAGGCCGAACGCCGCGACCGGCGCCAGCGCCGCCGAGAAGGCCGGATAGGAAATCCCCGACAGCGCGCCGATGACCATGTTCTGCGGATTGCCGGTGATGGTGGCGACGCTGCCGCAATTCGAGGCCGTGGCGGTGGCGATCAGATAGGGAACCGGGTTGCGGTTGATGACACGGGTGACATGGACGACGATCGGCGCCATCACCAGGCAGATGGCGTCGTTGACCAGGAACGCCGACAGAACGCCGGTCAACAGCGTCACCATCACCAGCAGCATGAACGGCGCATGCGCATGCTCGATGGCGAACCCGCCGAGCGCGCGAAAGGCGCCCGACACTTTCAGATGCGCCACGACGATCATCATGCCGAGCAGAAGCGTGATGGTGTCGAAGCTGATGGCGCGGTAGGCGTCCTCCATGTCGAGCGCGCCGATGGCGATCATCGCCGCACCGCCGAGCAGCGCGATCCCTGCCCGGTCGAGGCGCAGCCCGGGTATCCTGCCGATTGCAACGCCGGCATAGGTCAGGACAAGGATCAGCAGTGCCGCCGCGCCCATCGCTGTCATGTGTTGGAAAATCCTGTGCGACTGGCGAGTGAACCTGTCCGGAATGGACCCTGAAAATATTGGCGATCCCGACAGGATTCGAACCTGTGACCATCGGCTTAGAAGGCCGGTGCTCTATCCAGCTGAGCTACGGGACCGCTGGCCGGCCGCACGACCGGCTGATTTGTTCTTGGCGCCGGCACGGGCCGGCATGGCCGTCAATGCGTCCAGGGCGTCCTGCGGTCATAGCGGAAATTCTCCGCATAGGAAATCTGGCGGCGCTTGATTTCCTTCGGCTCCTCGACGCGAAAAGCCAGCCCTTCCTTCTCGGCATAGGCGACCGCCTCTTCCCTGGTGTCGAAGGTCAACCTGATCTGGCTTCGCATGTCGCCGGACGTGGTGTAGCCCATAAGCGGATCGATCTTCTTGCGCTGCTCCGGATCGAATTCCAGCACCCAATAGCCGGTCTTGGCCTTGCCGGACTGCATCGCGGTTTTGGCTGGGCTGAAAATGCGGGCTGACATGACCACCTCATTGCTGGTTGCAAGCACACGACCCCGAGACCACATTACTGTTCTCTGGCCATGCACTAGCCCGTCATTACTGCGCAATGCCGCCGGCAGCAAGGCCGATGGCTTTTTACGCTTGCTTTGGCGGGCCGAAATCACTAGGCAACAGACCGTTCGGAGTGTAGCGCAGCCTGGTAGCGCATCTGGTTTGGGACCAGAGGGTCGGGAGTTCGAATCTCTCCACTCCGACCATTCATCAAGCAAATCTCGTCGGCAGGGCAAGCGGATCACGCTCGAGTGTGTCTCCCGTCGCCGGTCATGTTTAAGCGACGGACGGACAGCACGAGCCCGCGCTGCCCGTCCGATATGCAAGCCGTCAGCCCTGGATGAAGGCCAGCAGATCCGGATTGATGATCTCCGGATGCGTGGTGCACATGCCGTGCGGCAGGCCCTTGTAGACCTTGAGCGTGCCGTGCTTCACCAGCTTGGCCGCAAGCAGCGCAGAATCGGCGATCGGCACGATCTGGTCGTCGTCGCCATGCATGATCAGGACGGGCACGTCAATCTTCTTGAGATCGTCGGTGAAGTCGGTCTCGGAAAAGGCCTCGATGCAGTCGTAATGGGCCTTGGCGCCGCCCATCATGCCCTGGCGCCACCAATTGTCGATAGCCCCTGGCGAGACCTTGGCGCCCTCGCGATTGAAACCGTAAAACGGGCCGGCCGGCACATCCCTGTAGAACTGGGCGCGGTTGGCGACCAAAGCGGCGCGAAAGCCGTCGAAGACCTCGATCGGCAGGCCACCCGGATTGCTGTCGGTCTTGACCATGATCGGCGGCACGGCGCCGATCAGTACCGCCTTGGCAACGCGGCCGCCACCGCCATAAAGCGCGACGTAACGGGCCACCTCGCCGCCACCGGTCGAATGGCCGATGTGGATCGCATCCCTGAGATCGAGATGCGCCGCCAGCGCCGCAACGTCGGCGGCGTAGGTGTCCATCTCATTGCCGGTCGCGGTCTGCGACGAGCGGCCGTGGCCGCGGCGGTCATGTGCGATGACGCGGTAGCCCTTTTCGAGGAAGAACAGCATCTGGTTGTCCCAGTCGTCTGAGCTCAGCGGCCAGCCGTGATGGAACACGATCGGCTGGCCCTTGCCCCAATCCTTGTAGAAAATCTCGGTGCCGTCATGGGTGGTGAATGTGCTCATCGTCCTACTCCTTGATGGAAAAGTTGGGGGTAACAGGGAAGCTTTTAGCCCCCTTCAGCTGGACAAATTATAACAGTGCGGCCAGGGTGAGCATTGGCAAAACGGACATTCAACGTGGCAAAACTGACAAATGACGGCTGCGCGTGATCTGATCGAAATCGGCCTTGTCTTGTATCCCGGCGTGCAGGAAGCAGCCGTGCTCGGCCTGACCGATCTTTTCATGCTGGCAAACCGGCTGGCTGTCGAGCGGTCGCCCGAGGCGGCGAGGCTTCGCGTCAGTCATTGGCAATTGGAGGACGCGGGCCACACCGTAGTCCGCACCTTCGACAGCGACCCCGGCGCCGACAATGAACCAGCCATGGTTATCCTCCCGCCGACCTTGGGAGATCCGATCGCTCGGGGAGCAGCCGCGCCCTATGCCGGCTGGCTCAGGGATCGCCACACGGCAGGCGCGACGCTCGGTTCGGTCTGTGCCGGCGCCTTCGTGCTTGCCGAGACCGGCCTGTTGTCCGGTCGCGCGGCCACGACGCACTGGGCCTATCGCGACGCGCTGGCGCTACGCTTTCCAGACATCCTGCTCGACGCCGACAGGCTGGTTATCGATGATGGCGATATCATCACCGCCGGCGGCTACATGGCCTGGACCGATCTCGGCCTGAAGCTGGTGGACCGGGTGCTCGGGTCAACCGTCATGATGGACACAGCCCGTTTCATGCTGATCGATCCGCCGGGCCGCGAGCAACGTTTTTACAGCCCGTTTGCGCCGCGATTGACCCATGACGACGAAGCGATCCTCAAGGTGCAGCATTGGCTGCAGGCGAACGGCGCGCGCGACGTGACGCTCGGCGCCATGGCAGAGCATGCCGGGCTGGAGGAGCGGACTTTTCTGCGGCGCTTCCGCAGCGCCACCGGCCTCAAGCCGACCGAATATTGTCAGCACCTGCGCGTCGGCAAGGCGCGCGAGATGCTGGAAACCACGATGCGATCGATCGACCAGATCGCCTGGGAGGTCGGCTATGACGATCCCGGCTCCTTCCGCAAGGTATTCGCCAGGATAACCGGCCTCGTGCCTGGCGATTACCGCCGGCGCTTTGGCGTGGAACAAGCGGCGCTTGGGGGAGACGATCGGTCTGAAACGGTAGCGAGGCTAGAGCAATGACGGACCGACCAATCGCGACCTGCGATGAGTGCGGCAGCACATATTTTTCCGACAGCAGCGCAATGGCCAATCTATGTGCCGAATGCGCATCTCTGCTCTATGGATATCCAAACTGCGAACATAATTTCGAAAGCGACCGATGCACGGCCTGCGGGTGGGACGGCTCTCGATCAAAATACGTCGCCGATATTATTTCCAGGCAAGACCGACAGCGTTGAGAATATCGCTATCAGCTGGCGAGAAAATCACACTTCAAGGCGACTGGTCGGATCGCCGCATATGGCAAGCTCGCCGGGAAGAGAACCCCAACCGCCCCATCTCCCGGCGAGCCTACTACCTGATTTGATACGCAATCAGGACCGGGATTAGCCGGCAAGCTGTCAGGTGCAAGACAGATGCCAGGTTTGTTTCCCGAAATGAGACACCGGCCGAGGTAAGAACTAGGTATATGCACCTTCCCCGGCCCAGCCAAAAACCATTGGCCGTAGTTCTTCAAGGGCGGCTTGCAGCATTTCGGGAGACGCGTGGCGTTCCTCTCTGGCACCCCATTGTGTAGCGCTTTTAGGATCCAGCACCGACGCCACAATGGTTACGTTGCCGTTGACGTCAGGCAAATTGAGCCACAACTGAGCACGACGATTGCCATTCTTGTCGTAAACCCAGATAGAACGGACATCGTCGTCGCGATATTTAGTGGCGACCCGTATTCCGTGCCGATTTGCCCACGACATCAGAAACGGATCAATGATGTCGTATGCACTGAATTCAGACGTCATTTTGTATCCTCTAAATCTCGAACTCGCCCTGCCCTTCGTCCATGGCGCTGACGGTCTCGGCGGCGAGCGCGCGGGTGATCGGCGTCTTGCGCTCGAGCGCGGTGCGGTCGAGCCGTTCGACCACGCGCATGGCAGTGGCCAGCGAGCGCTCGATGCGGCGCACCAGATATTGCACGACATGCGGCTCGACCTCGACCTGGCGGTCGGCGAACAGCTTTGTGATGACGCCGGCCAGCAGAAGATCGTCGGGTTCGTGGATCTCGACGGTCGCCGCCGCCTTCAGCCGCGACGCCAGGTCGGGCAGCCTGACGCCCCAGGCGGACGGGAAGCGCCGCGCCGTCAACAGCAAGGTCGAGCCGGCGCCGCGCACCGCGTTGATCAGGTGGAAGAGGCCGTGCTCATCGATCGGTTCCGCATCGATATCGTCGATCAGGGCCGGATGCGGGCCGAGGTTTTCGATGCACTCGCCGATGCGGCCGGCCTCCACTTTCACGGCGTCGGCGCGGATCCGCCAAATCGAGGCCAGATGGGTTTTCCCCGAGCCGGCCGGCCCGGCCAGCACAACGACCGGCGACGGCCAGTCCGGCCAGCGGTCGACAAGCGCCGCCGCCTGGCTGTTGGTGCTGGAGACGACGAGCTCGTCGCGCGAATAGCCGGTGCCGTGGCCTAGATCGAGCGGCAATTGACGCGGCGGATCGATCTTGTCCGGCATCTGGCTCAACCGCGCGCGCCCCCGCGGCGCCGCACCTGCAGCGGCGGCACCGGCTCGTCGGCATGGCCCTTGTAGAGCGGCGATTCCAGATAGCGGGCGATGGCGAAACGCACCAGAACGGCAACGGCGGCGGAAGCCGGCACGGCAATCAGCAGGCCGACGAAGCCGAACAGCGCGCCGAAGGCAAACAGCGCAAACATCAGCCATACCGGATGCAGGCCAACGCTTTTGCCGACCAGCCTGGGCTGCAGGATGTTGCCCTCGATGAACTGGCCGACGAAGAACACACCGGCCACCGCCGCGATCATGGTCCAGTCTGGCCAGAACTGGACGAAGGCGACGCCGACGGCCAGCACCAGGCCGGTCAGCGAGCCGACATAGGGGATGAAGGAGATCAGCCCGGCGAACAGACCGATGAGGATGCCGAAATTCAGGCCCGTCAGTGTCAGGCCGGTGGCGTACATGGCGCCGAGCACCAGGCACAGCGTGCCCTGTCCGCGCACGAAGCCGGCGGTTGCCGTGTTGATGTCCCTGGCGATCGTCCTGACGGTCTTGACGTAATCGCGCGGCACCCAGCTGTCGACGATTGCCACCATGCGGTCCCAGTCGAGCAGCATGTAGAAGGCGACGACCGGCGTTACCACGAACAGGCTGACGACCGAGACCAGCGCCACGCCGGAGCTCCAGATCGAGGTGAAGACGGTGGTCAGGAGGCCGAAGCCGGAGGTCAGCAGCGAGTTCAGGCCTTCGCGCAGCCCGTTGGCGTCGACGCCGAATTTTTCTTCCAGCCATTTCGGGTCGAAGCTGGTGATCAGGCCCTGCAGCCGGGTCAGATAGTCCGGCAGCTTGCTGGCGAAATCAGCCATCTGCGAGGCGAGCACCGGAACCAGGATGACGACGGCCAGCACCAGGACGACGATGAAGGCGATCAGGATGACCACCGTTGCCATCAGCCTGGACAGGCCGAGCCGCTCCAGCCGGTCGGCCACAGGATCGAGGAAATAGGCGAGCACCATGCCGGCGACGAACGGCAGAAGGATGCCGCTGAAGACATAGAGGAAGACGGCGAGGATGATGGCGCTGACCAGCCAGAAGCGGATCTGCCGGCGAAACGACGCCGATGCCGCAGCCTCCGCTGCCGCGGCTTCGGCCTCGGCGTCGATGGACCGTTCGTCAGGTGCCCGGTGGTCAGGTGCCCCGCGTTCAGGTGCCGGGTGTGGAGCCTTCGCCATAGCCGCTCATATGCCTCAGCCAAGCCACGAGATAGGCCGCGGCCGAAGCCACGGTCAAGACCCCGGACAGCAATATGAGGGCCGGCCTCAGCGGATCGAGACGGATGTCGAAGGCGAGTTCGCCCAACACCACTGCCGCCAGCACGATCTGGATCGCGGTGTTGGCCTTCGACACCAGGAGCGGCTTCATCTCGACGGGATGCGCCATGACGGTGGACAAAAGCACGGCGCAGACGATCAGTGCGTCGCGCGACACCATGGTAACGACCAGCCACAGCGGCAGTTCGCCGCTGAAGCCCAGGACCACGAAAACCGAGACCAGCAGCAGCTTGTCGGCCATCGGATCGAGATAGGCGCCGAGCCTGGAAAATTGATTGAAATGGCGGGCGATGAAGCCGTCGACGCCGTCGGAAATGCCGGCAATGAGGAAGCCGGCAAACGCCCAGTCCCAGCGTTCCTGCAGCATGGCCAGCACCACGGCCGGCACCAGCACGAAGCGCATGATCGTGATCATGTTGGGGATGGTCAAACGCATATCCCGTCGCTCTTGTTTGTCGATACATGATGGAGATGGAGGGTTACGGCAAGTGAGAAGCGACACCGAAGCTGCCAATCTCCCCACGAGGGCGCCAGCAATGAAATAGTTCAAGACCAATGTCGATTTCGGGGAAACTCATTCGTCTCACGATAGGAAGCCGAAGAATTCGCCCAGGCAAGGAAACGGACGCGATGACAATCACTATCACAGCATTTGAACGATCGCCCGATGGCGGCAAGGGACTGGCGCGTGATACGCGCGTTCGCTGGGCGCTCGAAGAAGTGGGGCAGCCGTATGAGGTTCGTCTTGTTTCCTTCGCAGAGATGAAGGCGCCTGAA
The DNA here is from genome assembly GCF_040320645.1 of Mesorhizobium sp. M0633. NCBI lineage: Bacteria > Pseudomonadati > Pseudomonadota > Alphaproteobacteria > Hyphomicrobiales > Phyllobacteriaceae > Mesorhizobium > Mesorhizobium sp. M0633. The sequence goes on along the minus strand of NZ_JAMYQC010000036.1, from coordinate 41,987 downwards.
CATCTGGGCATCCATCCCTTCGGCCAGATCCCCACCTATGAGGAAGGTTCTCTCTCGCTGTTCGAGACCGGCTCGATCGTCTTTCATCTTGCTGAGCAGCATGCGGGATTGCTGCCGAAGGATCGCAATGCCCGCGCGCGTGCGATCACGTGGATGTTTGCCGCACTTAACACCGTCGAGCCGCCGATCCTCGAATTAACGACGGCAAGAATATTCGAACGTGACAAGCCTTGGAGCGAGGAGCGCTTGCCGTTGGTAAAGGACCGTGTTCGCGCTCGGCTGGACAAACTCTCGGCCCACTTGGGCGTCGCCGACTGGCTCGATGATACGTTCAGCGCAGGCGATTTATTGATGGTATCGGTGCTGCTGCGACTAAGAATGTCAGGCATTTTGGACGAATATCAAAACTTGGCTGCCTATGTAGCGCGCGGGGAAGCTCGGCCGGCTTATATCCGGGCTTTCGCCGCGCAATTTGCAATCAACGCAGAGGGGGCGTGAAGAATAGCCAGCGTTGAACTAACCAAATGGAAGCGAGCCCGAAGCGCGCTATCCTTTGGCCGTTAGGAAACAAGGCGCGCTGTGGATGGACTAATAGGCCGCTAGCAAGGCACGATGCGCAACAGAGAGGGAGTGGAACCTTGTCTTTGGCCGTTGGCGAAGCGCGTAAGTATCTCGATACGTTCATGACGGGACATGGCTTTCGCCGCATCCGGAAAGGCGTCTTCGAAGTCGACCGGAGCGACGATATCAGCCTGATTCTCGAAGAGGCCTTTACTGCAAGCCATGGCGATGTTCATTTGAACATGCTCGTTTACCTGGACTTTCTTACCGTCAGGCCGTTGCTTGAAAGGCTGTACGGCAAAAAATGGATCTGGCCCGGACTGTCGCAGTTTCATCCTGAAACGATATTTAACAATGAGCTGAAAGCTTATGCTCGTTACTTCGAGCACCTTGACCAGACGAGCATAGATAGGTTGCTGGGGAAATATGTCGAGCTGGCGCGAAGGATCAGGGCTCAGAACCCGGACCTCGCCAGTTACGTCGCCGGACATAGCGAGTTGCTCGACAAACCTTACGAATTCACACAGCCCTTCGCAGTTCGAATCCTCGCGCTGATTGCCTGCGAAATCGAACTTGGGCACTACGAGCGGGTTAAGCAGGCTGTGCACTGGATTCGAACGAACAATGGCGGAATAGCGCTGAGCGGCTACGCCAAGGCACAACTCGACCGCGTCGACATGGTTCTGGCGGAACGAGAGGGGCGTCCATAAGGGGGCAGCTTGGGCGACTGTCCACTCCTTTGTCGAGCCAAGACCGTCTGATCCCGCCGTCATCCTTGCGAGGTGCGGCCGTTCATGCGAAGAGCCCGTGAAGCGACAGCCTATTTCCCCACTGCTGAATGACGATGGCGCAGAGAATCACAATCGCTTGGCGAGTAACGCTTTGTTATCTGGCCGGACTGACGGAAAGTCTTTTGGTCTTCGCATTTTTCGGAGCCTCGCACCGCAACGTGGCAGCGCAGGATCTTCTTTCGACCTTCGCTCTTTATCTGGCCGTAGGCGTGGTCGTCTCTTGGCCCCTCTGGCTGACCGCCGCTGTCGTCGCGTTCGTTTTCTCAAGGTCAGTCGCTGCAAATCCAGGTCTGTGGACTGCCGCGGCGGCTTTGATCGCCGCCGGCTTCTCGTATGGGACCCTGCCCTTCGACGGTGAGATCAGGTCTCTTGCCACCGTCGGAGGCCTCGCCGCAATTCTGGCAGGGATTTCTTTTTACTGTTGGAGTGTATCACGCCCGGTTCCCGCGGCATCCAACTGAAACACCATTAATCGCGCGCTTGCCTTGCGGGGCAAAACCGTTCATGCGAAGAGCCCGCACGCGAGTGAAAACAGCGACAGGCAAGCGCAACAGATGAGCAGGCGCCGGAAATGAGCAAGCGCAAGAACGGGCTCACCTATGCCGAAGCGGGCGTCGACATCGATGCCGGCAACCTCATGGTCGAGAAGATCAAGCCGCTGGTGCGCGCCACCCGCCGGCCGGGCGCCGATGGCGAGATCGGCGGCTTCGGCGGCCTGTTCGACCTCAAGGCAGCCGGCTTCACCGATCCGGTGCTGGTCGCCGCCAATGACGGCGTCGGCACCAAGCTGAAGATCGCCATCGACGCCGGCAAGCATGACACGATTGGCATCGACCTGGTCGCCATGTGCGTCAACGACATCGTCGTGCAGGGCGCCGAGCCGCTGTTCTTCCTCGACTATTTCGCCACCGGCAAGCTCGATCCCGACCAGGGTGCTTCGATCGTCGGCGGCATCGCCGAGGGCTGCCGGCAGGCCGGTTGCGCGCTGATCGGCGGCGAGACGGCGGAAATGCCCGGCATGTATCACGACAAGGATTATGACCTTGCCGGCTTTGCCGTCGGTGCCGCCGAACGCGGCCAGCTGCTGCCGACCGACGACATCGTCGAAGGCGACGTGCTGCTCGGCCTCGCCTCGTCGGGCCTGCATTCGAACGGCTTTTCGCTGGTCCGCCGCATCGTCGCCGTAAGCGGCCTTGGCTGGGGCGATCCGGCGCCGTTCAATGACGAGGCGACGCTGGCGGAGGCGCTGCTCGAGCCGACGCGCATCTACGTCAAGTCGATCCTCAAGGCGATCCGCAACACACATGGCATCAAGGCGCTGGCCCATATCACTGGCGGCGGCTTTCCCGAAAATATCCCGCGCGTTCTGCCCAAGGATTTTTCGGCCGAGCTCGATCTCGGCGCCATCGAGGTGCCGCCGGTGTTCTCGTGGCTGGCCAAGACCGGCGGCGTCGCGCCGGAAGAGATGATGCGCACCTTCAATTGCGGCATCGGCATGATCCTGGTCGTCGCCTCCGGCCAGGCGGCGCAGGTCGCTGCCGTTCTGCAGGAGGCCGGCGAGACGGTGACGCCGATCGGCCAGATCGTGCCGCGCCGCGATGCCGGCGTCATCTATCGGGGCTCGATTGGCCTATGACCAGGAAACGGACGGTCGTACTGATCTCGGGGCGCGGCTCCAACATGACGGCGCTGGTTGCGGCGGCGAGCAACCCGGCCTATCCGGCCGAGATCGTCGGCGTCATCTCCGACCGCGCCAATGCCGCCGGCCTTGGCATCGCCGCGGCGCGCGGCATCGCCACCAGAGTGATTTCGCGCTCCGACTATGCCAGCAAGCAAGCGCATGACGAGGCGATCGATGCGGCCCTCTTGTCGTTCGGCGCCCAGATCGTCGCGCTGGCCGGCTATATGCGCATCCTCGGCGCGCGCTTCGTCGAGAAGTGGCAGGGCCGCATGATCAATATCCACCCTGCCCTGCTGCCTGCCTTCAAGGGGCTGGATACGCATGCGCGGGCCCTCCGCGCAGGCATGCGCATCCATGGCTGCACGGTGCATTTCGTCACGCTCGACATGGATGACGGGCCGATCATCGCCCAGGCCGCCGTGCCGGTGATGGTTGGCGACAATGAGGATACGCTGGCCGCGCGCGTGCTCAAGGCCGAGCACCAACTTTATCCGCTGGCGTTGGGCCTTGTCGCCGAAGGCAAGGCGCGAATGGAAGGCGGCCGCACGGTGTTTTCGCGCTTCGCCGACGATGCCGACAACGCCACGTCAGTGGTGATCGCGCCCGACCCGCTGCGCGAAGAGACCGATCTCGAGCATCTGGCACGGATCACGCCGTAAGGGTCCGCGGAAACGGCCAATTAATCGCCGGGGAATGACAGAATAGATCAATGGACGTTTTCGACAGCGCGATCCGGACAAAGCGTGATCTCGCCGGCGTCTTCGAGTACGACGAGGCGGGCGATCCGAAAAGTGCCACGGCATATTTTTATCTCTGTCGGATCGAGGACGGACGAGTAGGTCCCGTCGTCGGTGCAATTCACGTTCGATCGGGCGATTGGGCCATCACTGAAGCAGACATTTTGGTCAGATGGGATAAAGATGAACGGCGTGTAGGCCTGTTCATCTTTGGTGCACTTTGGGCGAGTTTTGATACCGTCACAGGTGCAAGACATGGCGGCGGATATGGGAAAGACTTTCAGCCCGACATCCCTTGGACTTGAGTTGAATCCATGAAGCAACTGCTGCTCCTGCGTCACGCCAAGTCGAGTTGGGACGATCCCGACCTCATCGACTTCGACCGGCCGCTGTCCGCGCGCGGGCTGAAGGCAGCACCACTGGTCGGGCGCGAACTGGCCCGGCGCGGCTGGCTGCCGGAGCTGGCGCTGGTGTCGCCGGCGCTGCGCACCCGCGACACGTGGCGGCTGGTCTCGGCGGAATTGCCGGCGAAGGTGCAGGCCAAATCTGCCCAGGCGCTTTACGAGGCAGCGGCGGCGGACATCCTCGCCAAGGTGCGGCAAGTGAAGGCGGGGACCGGAACGCTGCTGGTGCTTGGCCACAATCCCGGGTTGGAGGAGTTCGCGCGCGGTCTTGCCGGGGCTGGATCTGATGAAGCGGCGCTGAAAAAACTGGCGGAAAAATACCCCACCGCGGCCCTGGCTCGGTTCGACGTCGATGGCGATTGGGCCGGTCTCACCTTCGGCAGCGCCCGGCTGACGCACTGCATTTGGCCGAAGGATCTGCGTTAGGGATTTACCAACAGGCCCGGGGATCGCCGATCCTTTCGACCGACCGGGCTTTGCCCAAACAAAAACGGCGGGCCAAGCCCGCCGCTCTTCGTGCTCCGGGGTTTGAGGAACTATCGGCCCCAGTTGCCCCGGCCAGATTGGGGCACTACGGGTTGATCCGTGCCGAACCGGGTCGTCGCCTCGGTGTCGACGGCGTTGTGCTCGGTCGTCAGCGGCTTGCGGATGGAACCGGTAAACCCGCTGTCGATGGTGCCGACAGGCGCGTTGCCAACAGCCGCGGCCGGCTGGTTGACGCCGTCCGAACCATAGTGATCACTGCCTGCAAAGGCGCTGCCCGTGGCGACGAGGACGATGGTGGCGACGGTAAGAGCAATCTTGGTCATTTCAGGTACTCCAGTGTACTGGTCATTCGTGAGTTGTCGTTGCTTTCGACGCATTCGAGATGAGAGCGCTGTCCGCGCCGACGAATACGCACCCGGCTTGTTTTCCGGCAACTATCGGCTTGACGTACCAAGGTTTGCAATGTCTACTGATTCGCGACAGGCCGGCACCGATAAATCATTTGGAGAAGTGCTTAGTGCACCCCGCTTCGATAAGATCGATGGCTTCAGCGACGAGCTGAACGCACTGCATGAGCGTTGGGAAAACAGGATCACCGGCAAAGACTTCCGCGCCTTGGGGAAATGTTATGCTGGCGGTAGGCTGTCCCTTATCGCGTATTTCGATATCTCCGGTTATCCCATACTGGATTGCATTGAGTGTTCCCCCGGGCCCGAGCTTGAAAGAACAGCCCTGCCAAGCATTCCCATGCTCGTCTGCCAAGTAGACGCCATGCAATTGGGTGACGGCGACGGTGGGAATGATAAGGTTGTGCTTGTCGATGTTGTCGGCCTTCCGAATCTCCCAAAGGCGAAAATTCCCTCCACGGTAAGGTTTTATCTTTGTGAGAAGGACCATTACGAGGGCGGGGAAGTTTTCCACTATTCGACGATTGGGTGGCGCACCTTTTCCGGGTTTGGGGGGCATGAAGGACTTACGAAGTGCGTTCCTAGATTCGTCGGTCGGGAAACTTACGCGCGTCGTAGAGACGTTTGCCGCGCGCATCATGCCGGTCATGACATAATCGAGCGCGGAGCTAAGATTGTGGAAGGTGTCGCCGATGGCGAGGACTATGTCAGTTGGCAGCTTGTCAGCCACGGCACGGACAAGTTGGTGTCCGGTCTCAGCATCCTTGTCGATGACGACTCGGCAGAAATCACTTTGCAGGTATTGGGAAAACCACGTCTCCGCCTCTTGACGGTGGCAGTCGGCCCGGTGGACCTTTAACCCTGCTTGAAAGAGGGCGTCTTTTAGGATGGTTGCGTCCATGTCAGAATCCCCCAAAGGCAAGAACCAGGATAAGGCAGACCAGCGCCGCGACGATCTGGCGAAGCGCGTTTTGAGCACGCCGCCAAAACCGAAGCCCGGCAAGCCGACCAAGGTTAAAACCCCTCCCGATCATAAGACCGGGAAGGGGAAGAAGCTTGTGGCGCCGGACGGCTCTAAGGACAGTGAGGGAGCGCCAAGAGATTGTTAGGCTCAATGCCGTCGGCGTCGGTCTTGATGTACTTACGTCCGTTCCGGACCGCGACCACAAGCCAAACGGTGTTGCGATTGCGATCCGCAGTCCAGAAGCGGTCTCCACCCCCAATTAGGGTGATCATCTGATCTACGGTTCTATACCACCCATTGCCGCCCGGCCCGCCAACTCCTTGAAGTCGGCGATCCGCATCGGCGTTGTCAGGCTTATGGCATGTAACTTGGAAAGTGCCGGTCATAGGTATTTTTCCTGTGTGCGGCCACAGGACGGCTTGACGTAATCACCCGTAGGTTTAGTTTGGCGAATGTCATGTGCCTAGCCGTCCTGTGGCTTGGTTGCATTAACGGCGGTGACTGCGAATCACCGCCGTTTTCAACTTTAAGGGTAAATCAGCCGAAGAGTCCCCCGTTTGGGTTTTACCCACACGGCTTTTTGTTCTTCTTTCGTTTCATCAACAGCTTTCGCGCCTTTTGCTTAAGCGTGACCGGCTTCGTTAGCCCGCCGATAGGTAAGGCGCTTCCCGACCATGCCATTGATGGCGCGTTCGCAGCGTTCGGTGTCAGTGACGCCAAGGCCGATGCGGTTGTTGTAGCGATAATCAAACTCGGCAAGGTAGCGGTGCAGATGCGCTTCGCTGACTTGATGGTAAACGCCATTGATGCCGCGCTTCAGGATCGAAAAGAAATTCTCGGCAGTGTTGATGTGCATGAAGCCGCCGAGGCGGGCGTATTCATTGGCCGAATGGTTCACGGTGCCGTGACTGGCGTACTCCCTGCCGAGACGCGGATAGATGCCGCTCTCGTCGGTCATAAGGGCGCTGGCGCGGTCGGCGGTCGTCACGATGATCGGGCGCACGGTAGCAGCGGTCACGTTGGCGACATGGAAAGAGGCAACGCGCCCGTCGCGCTCGACAAGCGACAGAACGGCTTTCTTCGGGGCAGGCTCGCGATGTGCGCGGTTCTTCGCCTTGCCGCCGACATAGGCTTCGTCGGCCTCGACAACCTTGTTCTTGCCGCCAAGCGGACCCGACGACTTGGGATCGTCGCGCATGGCTTCACGAAGGCGATGGCAAAGGAACCAAGCGCTTTCGTAGGTGATACCCAACATGCGGTGCATTTGGTGCGCGCTCATGCCTTTCTTCGATGCGGTCAACAGATGCATCGCGGCAAGCCATACGTTGATTTTGATGTGGCTGCGCTCCATGAGGGTGCCGACAGTCACAGAGAACGGCTTGCGGCATTCCTTGCACTTGTAGACGCCGGGGCGCGTGGACTTGCCCATAAGCTTGGTGATGCGGTCGGGATTGGCATTGCCGCAATGAGGGCAGTTCGGACCATGCGGCCAATGCAGGCTTTCAAGGTGCTCGCGAGCCTTGTTTTCGTCAGTGTAAATGGGATTGGTGAGTTTCATGGCGATTAAGGTCACTTCTGCCCTTCGGGCGGAGATAGAGGCTTCAGCGCGTAGGCAATACGGGACTGAGTTGTTCTAGTGTGGGCTGATCAAGCGTCACCGTGCAGCCGCCCTGTTCGGTCGGGAAATGCAGAGAGAACACGTCAGGCCCCGAAAGCCGCTCGACCAAAGCGTCAGTTGCGAAATGAAGCTGGGCGTATTTGATCGGTGTCATGGGAGTGCCTCTGAATTGAAGCGATCCTATCAAGTAAGCCGTGGTACGTCAAGCCGATAATTGCCGCTTTTCCGATGTGCACGTTGCTGGACGATTTCAGCAACCGAGATTGTGGCTACAGATGAAACCTGCAAATCAAAGTATTCGATTGGCGCAGGATGCTATTCGGCGCACACGCCCGTTGATACGCGAAAGCAAGAGTAGCGGGCCAAGCCCGCCGCTCTTTGTGGTGCGGGCCGTGATAATCAGCGGCCCCAGATGCCTTGGCCGGATTCAGGCGCCACCGACTCGGAGGTTATCTTGGCACCGGTATGCTCGGAAGTAACTGGCTTGCGGATCGAACCGGTGAAGGTGTTGTCGACGTTGGCAGCAGCAGCAGCGGCCGGCTGGTTGACGTTGTCCGAGCCATAATGGTCGCTGCCGGCAAAAGCAGTGCCGGTGGCAACGAGGATGGCGGCGGCGGCGGTAAGAGCGAGCTTGGTCATTTCGGGTACTCCGGTAGTTCTTTGGTCTGTCCGTCAAGTGGCGTGCCTCGGGAGGAATTCGCGTCGCTCGGACCACCCCGAGATGGGTCGGCAAGTCTGTCGTTTCCAATCACGAAAATTTTGTACGGGTGCGCCAAATTGGCCGCTTGAAATTCGACATGCAGCTCCTGGCGCCACAATGTTCTTATTTCTTTTCAACTAGTTATGCGGTCAGTGGTGATTTGCCGCGCGAACATTCTTTGAGCCGGCGTTCACCCTTTCCTGCACTCTCTGTCAACAGAACCGAACCGTTCGGTTCGAGTTCTTTTACGTTTGGCTGATAAGCGCTTTCAGAAGCTCGATCGACATTCCTGCCGACGGATCAATGCGCCGTGAAATTCACGCTGCCAGCTCAGCGCCAGCGGCGTCGTGCTTGGGCCGCGCGCTGGCCAGAAGCACGACGGGGCAGTTGCAGGCGGCTAAAACAGCGCCGGCGGTTTCACCGAAGAACAGGTCCTCACCCGGACGTTGGGTGACGCCCATCACGACGATCGCCGCGCCTTTGGCCGCCTCCCGGGTGATCGCCTTGTCGGGTGTGACGCGGGTATGGAACGCTGTGTCGATATGCAGGCCGTAGCGGCCCGCCAGATCAGCGATGTCTTTCAGGACGGCCTCTTCGCGGCTATGCGACACGGATGTCAATCTTCGGCCCTTGGCTGCCGTTTGCGAGACGTAAAGTATCTTGACCCGCGCCCGGTTTGGACGGGCCAGCGCCAGCGCCAAGTCGGCGGCGCGACGCGCCACTTGAGTACCGTTGACGGGGACGAGAATGCTGGTGCCGGCCTTCAGCGTCGGCATCTTTTCGGCAGCATTGCCGCCGTTCAGGACCAGGCAAAGCGGGCCGTCAAATCCTCCGGCAATGTCGTTGAGGGCCGGCGCGAAGGCGCCATCGGCGGTCAGCACATTGTCAAGCCCGACCAGCAGCAGGCCGTATCCCTTGCGGGCCTCTTCGGCGATCGTCTCACCGGTGGCTTCCAATTCGGTGCGGGCCGTCAGGTGGACTTTGCCGACAAGCGTATCTTCAATCCGTTTCACCGCCCGGGCGCTTTTTTTTGCACCCTTCTTGATTTCCTTCAGGGTGCGCTCCTGTCCTTTGCTGTCGGTTGGCCTGTCAATTCGGCCGTCCTTCGGCTGAAGCAAGGTGGTGGGCATGCCGCTGCCTCCGCCGACCAGTCCGGCGAGATATGCAGTGAACTTGCCGATCCTGCTGTCGTCGACCAGCACCAGCAGCCGCTCCAGCCTGGAAATGAAGCCGTATTCGTCCAACGCCTCGCGCTCGACACGCTGTTGCTCGTCGTGCCCAACCGGCAGCCGGCCGAGCGCCCAGCGCAGCATCGGCGGCATGGCCAAGGTGGTGATCACGGCCATGGTGACGATCATGGTGAAGAGATTGTGCGACAGGATGTTCATCGACAGGCCGATGCTGGCGACGATCACCTCGGTCGAGCCGCGCGCGTTCATGGCACTGCCGACGGCGATTGCTTCCTTGAACGACATGCCGGCGAGCTTGGCGCCGATGAAGGCGCCGCCAAACTTGCCGATGCTGGCGATGACCACGAGAGCGCCCGTCAGCATGGCAAGCGTCGGATCGGCAAGCACGGTGAGATCGGCGGAAAGCCCCGCCATGCCGAAGAAGATCGGCATGAACAGCGCGGTGATGACGCCGCGAAGTTGGCCTTCGATATGGCTGGAGAGGATGGGCGATTCCCCGACAAGGATACCGGCGACGAACGCCCCCAGCACGGTATGGACGCCTATCATGTTGGTGATCAGCGCCATCACGCCCATAATGATGAGGATCATGGTGATCACCGCAAACTCGCTGCGGAATTGATCGTTGGTCCAGCGGATCAAGGTGAAGACAAGACGGCGGCCGATGGTGAAGGAGAACACCATGAACAGTGCCACTGCGGCGATGGTGGTCACCAGCGGCGCGAACTGCAGCCTGCCATTGGTGGCGATGCCGAAGGTTACGGCGATGATAAGCCAGCCGATCGTGTCCTCGATAATCGCCGAGGAAATAATCACCTGTCCGAGGTTGCGGCGCATGAAGTTCATCTCGCGCACCACCATGGCGACGATCTTGACCGACGAGATCGACAGCGCGGTGCCCAGGAACAGCCCGGCGACGGTGCGTTGCGTCGCGTCGGCCAGCAGTGCGTCCGGCAGGAATTGCGCAAGCGCGAAACCGCAGATGAAGGGCACCACAATGCCGGTTGCCGAAATGGAAAAACATGCCGCGCCAACCCGGCGCACCAGCCGCAGGTCCGTCTCCATGCCGGTCAGCAAAAGCAGCATCAGGATGCCGAGCTGCGAGACGGCGTCGATCATGCCCTTTTGCGCAGGATCGCTGGGAAAGATCAGGTGCTGGGCCGACGGCCACAGCCAGCCGAACAGCGAAGGACCGAGCAGGATGCCGCCGATCAGTTGGCCCATGATTGCCGGCTGGCCATAACGCTGCAGCACTTCGCCCAGGCCGCGCCCAACAAGCAGCAGAAGCACGATCTCGGCGACGAAAGCGCCTTCGCCCGAACCACCCATGCCGGAGGCCCGGGTACCGGCAACGAGCGTCTCCGCTGCCCAGGCCGCGCCCGCGGGGACGAAAGCGCAAACCAGCAGTGTCAGGCTGGAACGTGTCGGAGCCTGCCAAGCCATGAAACCCCCATCGCCCAATGCACGTGTCCAACAACGCGCGACAGGGCGTTGCGTTGCTAGACGTGGACGTCACCGAAGGAGAGTTCGCCGTCGTCGCTCTCTGTCAGAAAGGCTGTCACCAGCAGGCCTGCATAGAGGACGGCGACCAGCACGACGATGGCGCCACCAGGAACGGGACCCAGGGCAGCACTGGTGACGGCCTCACGCATCGACCCGACGAAGCCGATGCGGACGCCTTCGGCCAGAAGACTGGGGGTCGACAGTTTGAGGATCCAGGCCAGCAGCAGAATCAGCAGCATGTGGATGTAATTGCGACGCAGGCGGCGCGCCAAAGCCACGCGTTGCGAAATCAGGAATTTCGGCGCGCGCAGGCTCTCGCCGACGATCAACAGCCAATCGGACGCGAAGTCCGGCTGCGGCGAGAATATCTGCGCGAAATAGTGCCGTTCGAACTGGCGCACGCGAGCCCGATAGAAGTCGAAGAAGCGATATCGGCGGGCCTCTATCCACAGCAGCAGCAGAACAAGCAGCATGGCAAACAGCAGCACGCCATGGTGAGCGCTGGCTGTCGAAAGCGAAACGGACAGCATGGCTGCGACAACGGTTATCGCCCAGTTGCTCGTCCGGTCCAGGCGGTCACGCCACCCAGCCATGCGCGCAATCTCGGCGCGATGAAAGTGGGACATCGTGGTTACGAGTTCGCCGGACGACAGTGTCCTTCCGATGGGATCCGGCGCCGGCAACACTTCTGCCATGACAATGCCTCCACCCGCCACGCGAAAACGGCCGGATGGAGATATCGTTCCGACGCTCAATCCGCCGGGCGCAGCCAGACCTTGTTGTCGTGGAAGGCGGCGCCGCCATAGGGCGCCGGCGCATCGGCGCCGGTCAGCACGTTGATGCCCTCGCCGCGCTCATGGGCGCTGTTGGGCCAGATGCCTTCGGCGACTACCACGCCGCGCTTGATGCCGTCGAACAGTTTTGCGTGCAGCACCACTTCGCCACGCTGGTTGCCGACCTCGATGCGGCCACCGTCGGCGACGCCGAGTGCCGCCGCATCATCGGGATGCACGAGCAGCTCCGGCCGGCGCTCTTTTGCCTGCGATACCGGCGTTTCGGCAAAGGTCGAATTGAGGAAATTGCGCGCCGGCGAGGTGGTCAGCCGGAACGGGTGCGCCGCGTCCGCCACCTCGATCAGGTCGACATGGTCGGGGAATTCCGGCAGCCGCTGCACAGGCCCGAAGAGGCCCATGCTTTTCGGTGGCCGGTTGGGCGACGCCTGGCCCGTCCAGTCGGCGCGAAAATGGAACTTCTTGTCGGCATGGCCGAAGCCGTCGAGGAAATGCGCCGCCTCGAAATCCGGCTGCAAATCGACCCATTTCTGCTCTTTCAGGCTCGAAAAGCTGCCCAGCCCGCGCTTGCCCAGGATGATATCGATATGCTGCTGCTCGGTCATGCCGAAGCCCGGACGGTCGGCGACACCGAGCCTCTTGCCGAGCTCCTCGATGACGAAATGGTTGGTGCGCGGGCCTTCCGGCGGGTCGATCAGCTTCGGCCCGAGTGTGATGTGCTGGTTGCCGCCGCCCTTGTAGACGTCGTCATGCTCGAGAAACATCGTCGCCGGCAGCACCACATCGGCGAGCTTGGCGGTGTCGGTCATGAACTGCTCATGCACGCAGGAAAACAGATCGTCGCGCAGAAAACCTTGCTTCACCAGCCGCTGCTCCGGCGCGACATTGACCGGATTGGTGTTCTGGATCAGTAGCGCCGTCACCGGTGGGCCGCCATAGAGCGCATCCTCAGCCCCGGTCAGCACCGGGCCGATGCGCGAATGATCGAGATGACGGATCGCGGGGTCGCGCATCCGTGTGCCTTCGAGCAGTTCCTGGTTGAGCTTGAAGATGCCCGAATTGGTATGGAAGGCGCCGCCGCCCTCATACTGCCAGCAGCCGGTGACCGCCGCGATCGAGGCTGCGGCATGCATGTTGACCGAACCGTTGCGCTGCCGCGAAAAACCGTAGCCGAGGCGGAAATAGGTCTTCTTCGTCGTGCCGACGAGACGGGCGAAGGCCTCGATTTCGTCGACGGAAAGCCCGGTGATGTCAGCGGCCCATTGCGGCGTCCGCGTCTTAAGATGCGCTTCCAGGCCGTGCGGATCGTCGGTGTATTTTTCCAGATAGGCGCGGTCGGCCATGCCGTCACGGAACAGCACATGCATGACCGCGCAGGCCAGCGCGCCGTCGGTGCCGGGCTTCAGCACCAGGCCGAGATCGGCCTGCTTCATCGTTGCATTTTCGTAGACGTCGATGACGACGATCTTGGCGCCGCGTTCCTTGCGCGCCTTGATGGCGTGAGTCATGACGTTGACCTGCGTGACCACGGCGTTGGTGCCCCAGATCACCACGCAGTCGGACTTTGCCATTTCGCGCGGGTCGGGGCCGCGCAGCGCGCCGGCGCCCATCATCCAGCCGGTCCAGGCCAGATTGGTGCAGATCGAACCGAAGAAGCCGGAGTATTTTTTGGCGTGCCTGAGCCGCTCGATGCCGTCGCGCTGCACCAGCCCCATCGTGCCGGCATAGTAATAGGGCCAGACCGTCTCCGAGCCGTATTTTGCCTCCGCCGCGATGAATTTTTCAGCGACCAGATCGAGCGCCGCCTCCCAGCTGGATTCCTTCCAGGCGCCGTCGCCCTTGGCGCCGGCACGGACCCGCGGCTTCAGCAGGCGGTCGGGATGATGGACGCGGTCGGCATAGCGGGCGACCTTGGCGCAGATGACGCCGGCCGTGTAGCTGTTGGATTTGGCGCCATGGACACGGCCGATGCGCTTTTCGTCGAGCAGTTCGACCTCGAGCGCGCAGGTCGAAGGGCAATCATGCGGACAGGCCGAATGGCCGATTTTGAGCTTGGCGTGCTGATTCATGGGAGCAAACTAGCCGGTTGTGATAGCGGCGTGTAGGGCCAGATGGGCGGGCCTACATCCCCCTCTGGGCTATTCGTCGGAAAGGCCGATCAAGTCCAAGAATGCATCAAAGTCCGGCGCAATGGGCCAAACGCTTTCGACAAGATCGATATTTGTCATGTCAAACGCAACGAGCGGATAAAGCCCCACTGTGCGTAGATCGAACGCAATCGCCTCGCCGCCCCCGTTGCTGCCGATAACGAAAAAACCCGGAAAGAACTCCTTGAATGTCCCCTGTTGCTCTATTTCGATCACCTCTTCCGCAGCGTGCAAGGCAAGCCATAGCGGCTGGACTGGCAGGGGGCCCTCACCACCGTTGCTGAAAGAGAGAAGGGCAACATAGCTTTCAGGCAGGACCAAAGGCCCCACGTCCCTGAGTTTCTCGATCGCTTCGTCTGACGCTCCATCTTTTTTGCGCCACTCCCGACCTTCAAGCATCTCATTCACCTCCTACCGCGAACCATTTGGGTATCCGGGAACGTACCCGGCCACATGACCGCGACAGGCTTGAGCAACGCGTCGTAGGCGCGGCATCTCCCCCGCGAGGGGGGAGATTGCGCTCTTCCTACTCCGCCGTGCCTTCCTCGTACTCCGCCGACATCGACAGCCATTTTTCCTCATGGCCGGCCAGCTGTTGCGCAAGTTGTGAGCGCTCCTTGGCCAGCCTTGTCGCGGTCGAGGGGTCCTTTTCGTAGACGGCCGGGTTGGCGAGTTCGTCCTCGATCAGGTCGATGCGCTTGCGGAGGCGGTCCATCAGCGCTTCGGTGGCGCGGATTTCCTTGGCCAGCGGCTCGAAGGCGGCGCGGCGCGCGGCCGCATCGCGGCGGCGGTCGGCCTTCGAGGCTTTGTCCGCCTCGCGCTTGCCGCGGCGGTCGCCGGAGACGCCGGTGACCAGCGTCTTGTAATCCTCGAGATCGCCGTCATACGGATTAACCGCGCCGTCCTTGACCAGCCACAGCCGGTCGGCGGTCGCTTCGAGCAGATGGCGGTCGTGCGAGATCAGGATGACCGCGCCGGGAAAATCGTTCAGCGCATGGATCAGCGATTCACGGCTGTCGATATCAAGATGGTTGGTCGGCTCGTCGAGGATGAACAGGTTCGGCCCCTCGAAGGCCGACAGGCCCATCAGCAGCCGCGCCTTTTCGCCGCCAGACAGATCCTTGGCGGCGGTATTCATCTTTTCGGTGGTCAGGCCGAACTGGGCGACGCGGCCGCGCACCTTGGATTCCGGCGCCTCCGGCATCAGCCGGCGGACATGCTCATAGGCGTTTTCGTCGGGCCTGAGGTCGTCGAGCTGGTGCTGGGCGAAGATTGCTACCTTCAGCCCGGGCGCCACCGTCATGCTGCCGGTCTCCGGCTTCAGCCGGCTGGCCAAAAGCTTGGCGAAAGTCGACTTGCCGTTGCCGTTGGCGCCGAGCAGCGCGATGCGGTCGTCGGCATCGATGCGCAGCGTCATCTTCTTCAGGATCGGCTCGCCCTCGATGTAGCCGACGTTGACGTTGTTCAGCGCAATGATCGGCGAGGCCACCGACTTCACCGGCTCCGGAAAGGAGAACGGCCGCACCGCGTCGTTCACGATCGCGGCGATCGGCTTCATCTTCTCCAATGCCTTGATGCGCGACTGCGCCTGCCTCGCCTTCGACGCCTTGGCGCGGAAGCGCTCGACGAAGGATTCCATGTGCTTGCGCGCGGCTTCCTGCTTGACGCGGCCCTTCTCCTGCAATTCGCGCTGCTCGGTGTATTGACGCTCGAACTGGTCGTAGCCGCCGCGCCAGAAGGTCAGCTTCTTCTGGTCGAGATGGACGATCGAGTTGACGGCGCGGTTGAGCAGGTCGCGATCGTGCGAAATCAGCAGCACGGTGTGCGGGTATTTCGATACGTAGTTTTCCAGCCACAGCGTGCCTTCGAGATCGAGATAATTGGTCGGCTCGTCGAGCAGCAGCAGATCGGGCTCGGCAAACAACACGGCGGCCAGCGCGACGCGCATGCGCCAGCCGCCGGAGAAGGACGAGGCCGGGCGCCGTTGTGCGGCGTCGTCGAAGCCGAGGCCGGCGAGAATGGTGGCCGCGCGTGACTCGGCCGAGTGCGCATCGATATCGGCCAGCCGCATGTGGATGTCGGCGATGCGGTGCGGATCGGTCGCCGTCTTTTCCTCTTCGAGCAGCGCACTCCGTTCAAGATCGGCCTTGAGCACGATCTCGATCAGCGGCTCCTCGGTGCCCGGCGCTTCCTGCGCCACCTGACCGATGCGCGTGTTCTTGGGCAGGCTGATCGAGCCGGTTTCGGAGGCGAGATCGCCGGTGATCGCCTTGAACAAGGTCGTCTTGCCGGTGCCGTTGCGGCCGACAAGGCCAGCCTTGCTGCCGGCCGGCAAGGTCAGTGAGGCATGGTCGAGAAGCAGGCGTCCGGCCATGCGGAGCGAAAGGTCGTTGATGATCAGCATGGCCGGGCTTTTGCACGGGACAACCATGCTTCGCAAGGGCTTGAGCCCCGGTTCGCCGCATAAGGCGCGAAAACCGGCAAGCAAGTCAGCCCGCCGCGCCGCGACTTCCCGCAAAACGCAAAAAGAACCCGCTATCCTGAGGGGGGACAAGGAGAGCGGGCTCTTTCGTGAACGGCGGCCTTGGGAGCGTCCGATCGACATCCAAACACGCAGGAGCCCGGTTTGTTCCTTGGGAAGAACGAACTATGTGATGAACAAATGCTGCTGTGGCCGGCAGGTTTGTCCACAGGGGCGTGCCGTCTGTACGCTATCGACCATGACGCTGCGGAAAGACTCGGCTATCCTTGGATGTGCGGCGGGCCTGATCTCCGCCTGGCCGGCGCCATCAGCTTCCTCCCAAGCGGCGCCGGCCACCTTCCTTGACCGGCGCCGACGCCATTTGAGGCGGTCATTGTTTCGGCGGCGTGCCGGGCTGATCGCCGCCGGTCGTCGACTTCGGCACCGGATTCTTGTCGACCTGCGGGTTCTGATCGACCGTGTCGCCAGGGGCCTTGGTCGGCTGGATATTGTTGTCGCAACCCGCAACAGTCAGAGCTGCCATAAGCAGCAGGATTGAGCGCTTTTTCATCGCAGTCTCCTCTCGCCCGACAACGAGGCGTCGGCGATTTGGTTGCGCGGCCGGTGTCGTTCCCGCATTCGCCAAGGGGCCTGGGAACAAAATGCCGCGTCTCCGGTTGCTGCACAATCAATGGAGGAAGGCATGATCCGTCTGCTCATCGCCGGGGCAATCGTCTATGTTGCCTATCGCGTCGCCAAGAAAGTGATCGACGAGGTGCCCGACGATTTTGATCCGCTGCTGTTGCCACCGCCACAGGACGATCGCGAGGCGCTGCGGCGGCAATCGGCAAGGATGGGCGTCGAGCCCGAGCGTTAGTCGACAGGCCTGCCCGCAAGGCTTCTCGCTCACGGGCCCTATTCCGGCTCCGCAAACCGTTGCGAACAAAGCAGAAACGATGCTTGATGGGCGATGAACCTCGCCGCCCGTGATTCGTCCTTCCAGCCGGCCTATCTGGCGAAGCTCAACGCCGAGCAGAGGCTTGCCGTCGAACATGGCGACGGCAAGATCGCCGGGCCGTTGCTGGTGATTGCCGGCGCCGGCTCCGGCAAGACCAACACGCTGGCGCACCGGGTCGCGCATCTGATCGTCAGGGGTGCCGACCCGCGCCGCATCCTTTTGATGACATTTTCGCGCCGTGCCGCAGCGGAAATGGCCAAGCGGGTCGAGCGCATCGCCGGCGAGGTGCTGGGGCGCGATGCCTCGGTGATTACCGATGCGCTGAGCTGGGCCGGCACGTTCCACGGCATCGGCGCCAGGCTGCTGCGCGATTATGCGCTGGAGATCGGTCTCGATCCGGCCTTCACCATCCACGATCGCGAGGATTCCGCCGACCTGATGAACCTCGCCCGCCACGAGCTTGGGTTTTCGAAGACCGAAGCCCGCTTCCCGACCAAGGGCACCTGCCTTGCGATCTATTCGCGCGCCGTCAACGCACAGGCGCCGCTCGGCGAGGTGCTGGGTTCGGTGTTCCCGTGGTGCGCCGGCTGGGCCGAACAGCTGAAGCAATTGTTCGCCCGATATGTCGAGGCCAAGCAGGCGCAGAACGTGCTCGATTACGACGACCTGCTGCTCTACTGGGCGCAGATGGCCGGCGAGCCGGAAATCGCCGCGCATCTGGGTGCACGTTTCGACCAGGTGCTGGTCGATGAATACCAGGACACCAACCGGCTGCAGGCCTCGATCCTGACGGCCCTCAAGCCCGACGGATCGGGGCTGACGGTGGTCGGCGACGACGCGCAGTCGATCTATTCGTTCCGCGCCGCGGAAGTGCGCAATATCCTGGATTTTCCGAAGCAGTTCGCGCAGCCGGCCGAGGTCGTCATGCTGGAGCGCAACTACCGCTCGACCGAGACCATCCTGGCGGCAGCCAATGCGGTGATCGGCGAAGCGTCGGAACGTTTCACCAAAAATCTCTGGACCGAGCGCAAATCGGCGGAAAAGCCGAAGCTGGTGAGCGTGCGCGACGAGACCGAGCAGGCGAGCTATGTCTGCCAAGCGATACTCACCGAACGCGAGGCCGGCACCGTTCTCAAAGCACAGGCGGTGCTGTTTCGCGCCTCTCACCATAGCGGCCCGCTGGAGATCGAGCTGACGCGCCGCAACATCCCCTTCGTCAAGTTCGGCGGGCTGAAATTCCTCGATGCAGCTCACGTCAAGGACTTGCTGGCCGTACTGCGCTTTGCCGAAAACCCGCGCGACCGCGTCGCCGGCTTTCGCGTGCTGCAACTTCTGCCGGGCATCGGCCCTTCGGCCGCCAATGCGATCGTCGAGACCATGGCAAATTCGCTTGACGAGACGATGGGGCTTGCCCGCTATCGGCCGCCGCAGCGTGCCGCCGACGACTGGCCGGGCTTTGTCGCGCTCTATAGCGGCCTGCGCGCCGGCGCGCAAAAATGGCCGGCCGACATCGAACAGGTCAGGCTCTGGTACGAGCCGCATCTGGAACGTATCCACGAGGATGCAACGACGCGCCGGGCCGATCTCCTGCAGCTCGAGCAGATCGCTTCCGGCTATGCGTCGCGCGAGCGCTTCCTCACCGAGCTGACACTCGATCCGCCGGACGCGACCAGCGACGAGGCCGGCCCGCCGCACCGCGACGAGGATTATCTGATCCTGTCGACGATCCATTCGGCCAAGGGGCAGGAGTGGAAGAACGTCTTCGTGCTCAACACCGTCGACGGCTGCATCCCGATCGATCTCGGCGTCGGCAGCAAGGAGGACGTCGACGAGGAGCGGCGGCTGCTCTACGTGGCGATGACGCGGGCCAAGGACAGCCTGCACCTGGTCATGCCGCATCGCTTTTTCGTCCACGGCCAGGCGGCGCGCGGCGACCGCCATGTCTACGCCTCGCGCACGCGCTTCATCCCGCGCTCTATCCTCGGCGCCTTCGAGCAGGTGGCATGGGCCAGCGTCCAGGCCAGAGACGATCCGCGCCGCCAGCCGCAGGTGCGTGTCGACCTCGGCGCCCGCATGCGCGGCATGTGGAAATAGGCACCCGCCTCGACGTCGGCGCTGCTCGCCCGGCGACCGCTCCCAGAGCCGGCGAAAAAACAATCCCGGCAACATGGAACCTCGCGCCGTGATCCGCGTTTCTGCCCGACCCCCAGACCGGAGAACGGCGTCCGCCGTGACCTCCGCCCATTCGAGAGGCCAGAATGCACGACAGGACGTTTTCCACCCCGGTCGCCCTAACTGTTGGCGCCGGCTACAAGCGTACGATCGCTTCGTTCTCCGAGATGCACGAATTCCTGACCGAGTTCCCGCCTTCGCGCCGCCGGCTGAGCTATGGCGCCGCGGTAAAGGCCTGCGAGGCGGCACGTGCCGGCGATATCTCGGCCGAAGCGGCACGCGACGCCCTGATCACCTTCGCCGTGACGGCAGGCATCCTCTGGCCGGCCGCCCAGCCGGCAGTCTCGGTCAAGCCGGTCGCCCGGGGCCTCGGCGGC
Source organism: Mesorhizobium sp. M0633 (assembly GCF_040320645.1). NCBI lineage: Bacteria > Pseudomonadati > Pseudomonadota > Alphaproteobacteria > Hyphomicrobiales > Phyllobacteriaceae > Mesorhizobium > Mesorhizobium sp. M0633. The sequence continues at coordinate 22,039 of NZ_JAMYQC010000036.1, read as the reverse complement.
TACGCCGCCTGACAAGACTCTTCGTCATCATGGCCGGCCGGATTCCGGTCATCAGTGCTGGCCCGGCGGATCCTAAATCAGCTGCCTTCTGATGCTCATCCGGGTGACCGCGGTCACAAGAATGGCGCCGATCATGAAATAGATGGTCGCGACAATGTCGCCCTGGTGGAAATAATAACCGGAGTTGAGAAGCGCCAGGACCACGGCGAAGAACGCCACAAGGCGCAAGGGTTCATTGGGCATGCGTGCCAATTCTCGCTGTTGCTGCTGAATGCTGCTGAAGCGGCCGCCCTCACGACCGTCCGCTCCATAAAATGTTTTGGCGCGTTTTGCAATCTCGGCAGATCGTCCTCTATCCACCGTCCGCGTCACCAGCCGCCCCAGGTTCAGGCGAAAGCCCTGCCCTCCTCGCTGCGCTGGAACATCGTCAGGTCCAGTCCGAGGCTTGGCTTGCCCAGGATGGTCAGGATCGCATGCGCCTGGCCGCGGTGGTGGGTCTGGTGGTTGAAGAAGTGGTCGAGCGCCGGCGCCAGCCGCTGCGAGACGGTGCGCATATCCGAGACGGTCATGTAGGAGAAGCGGCCCGACAGCGCCTTGTCGCTCAGGCCGTCGACCCAGTCGATGATCCGTTTGTCCTCGGCCTCGCGCGCCAGCCGCAAGCCGGGCAAGGCGCGGTGCAGGATCGTGTCGAGCCTTGCCGGCGCGTCGCCCTCGCCGGTGAAGCGTTTCATCCAGATACGGTCGGCTGCCAGGAGGTGGTTGAGCGTTCCCATCATCGAACCGAAGAAGACGCCGACATTGCGGTCGAACTCTTCCTCGTCGAGATCGGCGGCGGCATCGTAGATGCGGCCGTTGGCCCATTGATTGTAGGCCGCAAACATCCTGAAATGCTGTTTCATTTTCTCTCGACCTGCGAGACCCCCTGCGCGGGTCTGTTTCGGCCATAGTTAGACTGCAAGGACGCTGCCGCCAATGACCATTCTGCTCTACGACCTTGTCGGACGCGACGCCGCCCGCCCGTTCAGCCCACATTGCTGGAAGGCGGCGATGGCGCTGGCTCACAAAGGGCTGGACATCACCAGCGTGCCGACCCGTTTTCTTGAAGTGCCGAAGGTGGAAGGCGGCGTCTCGAAGCTCGTTCCGGTGATCCGCGACGGCGAGACGGTGGTCGCCGATTCCTTCGCTATCGCGCTCTATCTCGAGGAGGCCTATCCTGAGCGCCCGACATTGTTTTCCGGCGACGGCGGTAAGGCGACGGCGCGCTTCATCGAACGCTGGTCGCAGCTGACCATCCATCCCTACGTCACCACCGCTGCGATACTGGACCTGCACGCCATGCAGGACGAGGCGAACGCCGCCTATTTCCGGCAGAACCGCGAGCAGCGCTTCGGCAAGCGCCTGGAGGCGGTTTACGCCACCCGCGACGGCGGGCTCGCCGGCTTCCGCGCCTCGCTGGAGCCGCTGCGCTCGATGCTTGGCTATCAGCCCTTCATCGGAGGCCGGTCGCCGCTATTTGCCGACTACATCGTTTTCGGCGCGCTGCAATGGGCGCGCATCGCCACGCCCTACCGGCTGCTCGACGACACCGATGTCGTGGCGCAATGGTTCGAACGATGCCTCGATCTGCATGGCGGCCTCGGCCGCACGGTTGCGGCCGCAGCGATCTCCCGCCTTGAGAGTTGAAATCGGCAGTTTTCATCGGCGGCGGCACATTTTGTTCTTGCTTTGTGCCGGCAGCTATGCTACTAATCTCGATATGGTGATGATTCGCACCGACGCCCGCCCGGCCTGCCGAGGCGGGTTTTGTTTTGCCGATCGAGGTCCAACGGCGTAGATCGCGGCGATGTCGTCCGGCCTTAGCTGAAAGTTGCCAGCGGCGAAATGCGACAATGCGGGTAGACGAAGTGTCGCTCGAAGCGCCTCATCAGCGCCTGGATCGAAGCAAACAGGACGAACATCCGGCGAACCGGGCAATCACAACAAAGGCAGCGCGCCATGACCGCAAACCCAGATTTCCCGGCCGATTTTCGCGCTGCGCTCGCCAACCTGTTCCTGTGGCGGCGCGACGTCAGGCGATTCAAGCCGACGCCGCTCCCCGAAGGGGCGCTGGAGCGGCTGCTCGAGCTTGCCAGCGCCGCGCCGTCCGTCGGGCTGAGCCAGCCCTGGCGCTTCGTCGTCGCCGAGAGCGAAGCATGCCGCGCCGCCGTCAGGGCCTGCTTCGAGCGCTGCAACGCGGAGGCACTCCAAAGCTTTTGCGGTGAACGCGCCGCCCTGTATTCGCGCCTGAAGCTTGCCGGCCTGAATGAGGCGCCCTGCCAGCTTGCGGTTTTCGCCGACCGCGCAACCGAGCAAGGGCATGGGCTTGGCCGCCTGACTATGCCAGCCACCATAGACTATTCGGCTGTCATGGCGGTCCACACGATGTGGCTGGCGGCGCGCGCCGAAGGAATAGGCATGGGCTGGGTCTCGATCCTCGATCCGGCCGAGGTGGCGACGATCATGGACGTGCCGGCGGGGTGGACGCTGATCGGCTATTTCTGCGTCGGCTATCCCTCGGAGGAACACAGCGTGCCGGAACTGGAACGGGAAGGCTGGGAGGTCCGGCGCGCTTCGATCGTGATAAGGCGGTAGTGCAACGGCGGCGCTGCCATCCTCTTTGCAGGAAGAATGACTCCTCCCCTGCGGGGCAGAATGGATATTCCGGATGGTTTCGCCGATCGTCAGCATCGCCACCAAGAGACCATGGCAAGGCCACCGTACGGCCCTGATCTGAGGAAGGGCATAGAATGTTTCGCTGCGACGTGCAGGCCGAGATCTGGGTCTTTCCGGGCAAGGGCGGCTGGCATTTCGTGACGCTGCCGCCGGAGCCTGGAGCATGGGTCAAGACGGCGATGACCGGGATGGCACGACCTTGGGGCTCGCTCGGCGTGGAAGCCGTCATCGGCCAGACCAGATGGCGGACATCGCTGTTTCCCGACAAGAAATCCGGCAGCCTGCTCTTGCCGATAAAGACGGCGGTGCGGGTCCGCGAAGGCCTCCGCGCTGGCGACACGGCCAATCTGACGATCGAGATGCAGTTATGACGACGTTGGGTCAGGCTGACGACGACGCGCTATAGGGCGGCCAGTCGGTCGGATCCAAAGTGAGTACCGGTTTTTGGAAAATCCGATGCTCAACAAAAAGATGAGCGGCGGCATGGCCCGATGACGCTGCGGCTGTGGCTAGAAGCGATCGGCCTGGCACTTATCGTTGTGCGCATCGATGACGGCCGCAAGCCTCGGCCACGATGACCGGCAACTGTCGCTGGATCTCGTCGGCGGTCGAGTGAACAACGTTCTCATCAGCAAGGACTTCAAGCGCTATCGCTCTCCCTCATTGGCCGATGTCGTTGCCTGATTTGTACGTTTCTCAACTAGAGTACTACACGAAACACGAGTTTCGACATCGATGATGTCAAGGTGCTATACGTAGTAGGAGGCGGGGCAAGGGCCAGCAAAGAGCTGACCGTGGTGGGGCTAAATGGAAGTGGTTGACCGCGATGAGGGTAAAGCTTTCAGCTGGGTTCGGATCGGGTTTTTCTTCACGGCCATCTATTTCGGGGCTGTAGGGTGGGTGATCCTCAGATCAGGTCCAGAAAGCCTCGTTCAAATCAAATCCGGCTTGCAGCTGAATGAATTCGCGGACGCGATGGCCGGGATGTTCGCGCCTCTCGCATTCCTTTGGCTATTTATTGCCACCATGGTCCAATCCCAAGAGTTGGCCCTTCAGCGAAGGGAACTGAAGCTAACGAGGCGGGAGTTTGAGCTAAACCGTGACGTCGCTAAGGGCCAGGCTGAGGAGGCGCAGAAAACGGCCAAGTTCATCGGCGAGCAGACCAAGATCATGGCCACAGGCGAATACGACAAACTTATTGACGCTCAGATCGAGGGCTTTGAGCGAATGTATCCAGCGGTCGGATCGCGTGCTCTGATATTTCGTGGCAAAGAAGCCGATTCAAGCATGTTCATAAAGCTCTCAACGAATTCATACACTTTTCCGGCTATCAGTGAGAGGGTATGGTCGGCCTCGAATGAATACAGGACAGCTAAGCAGAAGTTCCCTGATCGAAAACTGTACTGTCAGACACCGGATGGCTTCAAAGTACTGAAACAGATGTTGGACCGGATGAGTGAGGCTAGAGAGGGAGCTTCCCCGCGGCATCTAGAGATCCTTAGGCTTGCAGCATTTGACGTTTTGGTACATTCGCTCGACTTCATTATGAGCGAATGTGAGAGAGGTGAATAGTCGGACATTTGGTTTTCTGAATCGGTCAAGAATGCTCGTCATGCCGTCGTTCTATGCCAGACACGGGCGACGTCACAACGATCCCTTGAATATCTTCCGCACTTCGAGTTGACTGATGGAGTTCGCTGGCGAACTCAGTATTTTGGGGGGATTAATGCAAATCATCCAACATACAACCTTAGCTCTACTACTGGGGTCGCTTGTCTTATTTGCGTCGCCGTCTAATGCAGCAGACTGCCCTACAGGCGAAACCCGACAAGAGCACCATGTCGGCAACTTCAATTTTGTCACCAACTCGTGGGTCGAGGAAAGCGGCAAGCTGCGCCGATACGTGTCCTGTGTTGGGAATTTTGATCGCGATTCCGACCTACTTGTCACTTGGCATGTCGCCGGCCCAACGGGCACATATGTACCCTCAGATGATGTGGCAACCGAACGGCGGATGAGCAACGATCTCAATCCTAGGCCGGTCAACGGCTGCATCAAATATGGCAATCTCGGTGACTACGCGGGGGCCCAGTTCATAGGCTCGGCCGCTGACGAAGACGAAAACGCCAAAGACAACCCGTGTACTGTAGCAAACACCTTGGGCGGTCCTGAGTTGGCCAAGCCCGGCATACCGGAGGACGGCTACAGTGACCAGGTGCGGGTGTTTTTTCCAAGCAATCCGGACAAGCCCCGCGAGACTATGCTTGAAATCAATGGGGTGATCGGAATCTCCCCGATCGATGGTGCGTTCGAAAGTTTCTTCACGTACAGCGCGCAAAAATACAAAGACAGACCCGACGGAAACCCCGACGCTATCCGAGTGCGGCCAATATTTGTGACAGCACCAGAATCGTATTATAAAGCTTTTTTCGACTATAATAAGGAAATTACACCGCTCGGATCTAAAGGCAATATTGTATTTACGGTTTTCCATTCTAATACGAATTTGGTTCCTGCTACAGCTTTCTATGAGTTTATCTCCTCTGATAACCGCGTTGTTGGTTCCATTCCTATGCCGATCTTCGGGCCTGAGCAGTGAAAAAGGCTTTTGAATTCATATTCAGTATAACGCCCAGCATCGCGCTGACGTTTGCAGAACCATGGGTTAACCTATTCAAAGGCACCGCTATCCTGCGCCCGGACGTACCGCACGCGCTCGTCAATACGGCACTCGCTCTCTCCGTGTTCCTTTCGATTGTGGTCGTTCTTATCGGAAAATCGTGGGATGGCTCCTACAAGCTGCGGACAACTAAAAACCTGCTGGTGATGACACTCGTGCTCGCCCTCGTTTGCTACGGATCGCGCTTGTTCCTTTCCTGGCCGCGCAGCAGGGTCGTTCAGAGCATGATTACCTCAATGTGGGACCTTTGCGGCTGGGTCTTCGTTGTGGTGGCTATAATGACAGTCACCTTCGCTGCCTTGTACGCGTTTTCCATCCCTGCGGAATCACGTTCTGTTCGCTCTGGCTAACATAAGCCGGCCTGAGCGTGACTGCCGCACAGGCCATACGGTAGCGCCGCATGGTCGCCTCGGCGATCGGCGTCTTCGTCGTCCGATTCTCGCCGGTTTCGAAATCGGCAATGCGGGGAACTGACACGCCGGTCAGCTCGGGTACCCCCGACCGGCCCATATGCGCCACGTTCTCGCGCCACCAGCGTGCACGAACGTGTTCGGGGCTATCGGGGGAGGAGGAACCATCGCGCCGGCCTCCCCTTGGCAAGGCGGCGGGCGGCTTGTATAGAGCCCGCCACCCTCATTTCCACTCTCCATCACAAGGACGATCTCATGGCGCTCGAACGCACCTTTTCCATGATCAAGCCGGACGCGACCCGTCGCAATCTCACCGGCGCTATCACCAAGATACTGGAAGATGCCGGCCTGCGCGTCGTCGCTTCGCGCCGGGTGTGGATGAGCCGCCGCGAGGCGGAAGGTTTCTATGCCGTCCACAAGGAGCGTCCGTTCTTCGGCGAGCTGGTCGAGTCCATGTCGTCGGGCCCGACAGTCGTGCAGGTGCTGGAAGGCGAGAACGCCATTGCCAAGAACCGCGAAGTGATGGGCGCCACCAATCCGGCAAGCGCAGCCGAAGGCACCATCCGCAAGCTGCACGCGCTGTCGATCGGCGAGAATTCCGTGCATGGTTCCGATGCGCCGGAAACCGCCGCGCAGGAGATCAAATACTGGTTCTCGGACACCGAGATCGTCGGCTGAGCCGGCATCCCGAACCCCATAAAAGAGGCCGGCGCAACGCCGGCCTTTTTTGCTAAAGCGCGTCGCGTTCGACCGGCCTCCTGCGACGCGCTTTAGGTTTCTTGTCTTGATGCATGTCGTTATCGCAAAACCGCTGCACACTTTTGCGCGACATGCAGTGGCGGACATTTTCAGCTTCAGGCTCCTCGACGGGTCACGGGTGCGTTAAGCTCGGAGGGGCGGATCAAACGCGGTCCCGACAATGGAGCCGACCAGGCCATGACCAGCACCATTCCCGGTTTCTTCCAAGGCACCGAAATGCCAACCGGCGGCTGGTGGGAAGCGCTGTGGCCCGAGCCCGCCAGCGTCCTGGCGGCAGTCGGCATGAAGCCCGGCACGGACGTGGTCGATCTCTGCTGCGGCGACGGCTGGTTCACGCTGCCAATCGCCAGGGTCGCCCGTCATGTGATCGCTATCGACATCGATGCCGATCTGCTCGAAGTCGCCAGGCGGCGGCTGGCCGAAGGAGGCGCTGGCAATTGCGAGTTTTTGGCGGGCGACGCCTATGACCTTGCCAGGCTGGTGCCTCAAACCGTCGACTTCGTCTTTATCGCCAACGCTTTCCACGGCGTTCCGGATCGGCCGCGGCTTGCCCGCGCCGTGCGCGCGACGCTTGGCCCTGCCGGTCGTTTTGCCATCGTCAACTGGCACCAGTATCCGCGCGAGCAGACCACGGTCCTGGGCGAGCCGCGCGGGCCAAAGACCGAGCTGAGGCTGTCACCCGAACAGACCACCGCGTCGGTGGAAGCGAGCGGGTTCAAGCTCGCCGAGCTGGTCGACATACCGCCCTACCACTACGGCGCGGTATTCAAACTCGCGACAAATTGACAATGCCTGGTGTAGGCGGTCGTCGCCCGATAGATCTCGCCCGCCGCCCCCTAGCGGCGGGTTCTGCCAGTCTATTTCGCCTCGCGTTCCTTCACGTTCGCATGTTCGTTCGCCGCTTCCGTGTCGGTGGACGGGGTCTTGGTCTCTTCACCTGAAAACGGGCTGCCCTGCCCCGGTGCGAGATCGCCGCTATGGCCGGCCTTGTTGGTCTGGAACGGTTGGCTGTCCGCTTTGAGACCGTGGTCAAGAGCATTGACGAGATGGTCGTCCGCCTTGGCAAGGCCGGTAAAGGCAAGGAGCGATGCACCGGTGGCGGCAAGGATAAGCGTGTGCGTTTTCATGTCTGGACTCCTTTGAGTTAAGGCCAGAACGAGCCGCAGCCATTCTGGCGGCTTCAACGAAGGGACAAACGTCCCTTTTGCCTTACCCGCCATTTATGAAGAACTAACGCGCCCCCTGCCCGGCCTATTCCCGCTGAAACACAACGTGATCGGCATGCAGCTGCCGCAGAGAGTAATCGGCTTGGGTGATGCGCTAGCTCGCGGCGTTGAAGCGCAGAATGTCGCGGCCGCCGCTGTCAATGATGACAAGCTTGCCGGCGTCGACGTGGTAGGATGCCGCCTTGGCCAGCGCCTCGAACAGCGCCTTTTCCTCGGCCATGACCTGAGGCGCGCAGGCCTTGAAGGTCGAGCCGATGTCGCTGATGGCGATCGTCGAGCCGTCTACCTTGGCAGTGGCGAAATAGACGTTGCAAGGGCCGCTGCCGCCGGCCTTGCCGGCTTCGCTGATCCGGAATGTCGCCCGCGGCTCGGCAATCACGCCGACACCGTCGATATATTCGACCAGCCAGCTTTGGCCGAACACCGAAGCTGCCGCCGGCGCATCGCTCGGCGCCGCCATTTTCAGCATGATGGTCTGTGGCGCGTCGCTGAGCGGGTCGACCTGGTGGCGCGCATCTGTGACGAACAGCAGCCGGTCGTCGACAGTGATGCGCGCCTGCAGCGCGTAGGTCATATCAGGCCGGATCACCTGCGGATCGAAGCTGATCTCGAACTTGATCGGCACCTGGCCGGCCGGCACCACCTTGCGCTCACCGATGATTGCGGCCGGCGCGTCGGCCAGCGACACGTCGGCAAGCTGCACGGAAAGCACGGCATTGGGCGGCAGCGCGATGCGCTCGCGATACATCACCTCGCCCTTGAGGGTCTTTTCGGCAGCCGCGGAATGATCCGGAATGGCCAGGATGCCGACGGCCAGCGGCACCAGTCCGAAGATGAAGAACTCGGCAATCCTGTCCAGCATGATCCTGCTCCCCTTCCGGCGAAGGGTCTCGCAGGATTGCGGTCAATGAATGGCTGGCCGGGTATGGGATGGCTGTCGCAGGGATTTATTTGGACGGCGGCTGCTTCCAGCGGCTCGCCGCCTTGTCGTCTGCCTCCTTGGCGTCGACCCAGCCGCCTTCGGAACCGTCGCTATGGTGTTCCTTTTTCCAGAACGGCGCCCGTGATTTCAAATAGTCCATCAGGAAATTCGCGGCCTCGAACGCCGCCTGCCGGTGGGCGGAAGCGGCCACCACCAGCACGATGTTTTCGCCGGGCGCGATCTTGCCGTGGCGATGGATGACGGTGAGCCCCTGCAGCGGCCAGCGCTCGATTGCCTCGCCGGCAATGCGGGAAATCTCGGCTTCGGCCATGCCGGGATAATGTTCGAGCTCGAGCGCGGAGAGCCTGCCTTGCTCGTCGCGGCAAAGGCCGGAGAAGGTCACCACAGCGCCGATGTCGTTGCGATCCCTGGTCAGCCTGGCGATCTCGGCGGCGACGTCGAAATCCTCCGCCTGGATGCGCACGACAGGCACCACCGCGGACATGGTTCAGCCACCGGTCATCGGCGGGAACAGCGCGATCTCGCGCGCGCCGGCAATCTTCTCGCGGTGCTCGACATGTTCCTGGTTGATGGCGACGCGGATCACGTCAGGATATTGCAGCGCGTTCTCGTACTCCTCGCCGCGCGATTTCAGCCAGCGCAACAGGTCGGCGACCGTTTCGATGCCGGCCGGCAGTTCGACCTCTTCCTCCGGTCTGCCGATCCGCTCGCGCACCCAGGCGAAATAGATGAGCTTCGTCGACATTTTATTCATCCATGATGTGCTTGAGGCCGGCGCGGAAATAGTCGTAGCCGGTGTAGAGCGTCACCAGGGCTGCGATCCACAGCAGCACCAGCCCGGTCTGGGTGGTCAGCGGGAAGATCTTGTCGCCGGCGGGACCTGCCAGCAGGAAGGCGATGGCGATCATCTGGATGGTGGTCTTCCATTTGGCGAGCTGCGTCACCGGCACCGAAACCTTCAAGGCCGCCAGATATTCGCGCAGGCCCGAGACCAGGATCTCGCGGCACAGGATGATGATCGCCGCCCATAGCGACCAGCCGGCGATGCCGGCATGGCGGTCGGTGTCGGCGGCAAGCAGCAGCAGGCAAGTGGCGACCAGCAGCTTGTCGGCGATCGGGTCGAGCATCTTGCCGATGTTGGAGGTCTGCTGCCAGGCGCGCGCCAGATAGCCGTCGAAGTAATCGGTGATCGAGGCGAGCAGGAAAATGATGAGCGCCGACCAGCGCGCGAAGTCGCTCGATTTCAGATGCCCTTCCAGGAAGAAGCACAGCACCACCAGCGGCACCGCCAGGATGCGGGCATAAGTGAGCATGTTGGGCAGGTTGAACGCGCGCTGAGCCATGTTTTGGGAACTCTTTCTGCCTGCTTAGTCAAATCAGAAGCGAATGTGGGGGGTCAACAGGCCAGAATCGATTAGCCAGCCGAAATATCGGCAATAGGGGCTTAGCTCTCGTGAAAATGATTGTAGACCAATTTCGCCACCTGCTCGGAAATGCCGTCGACCTTGACCAGGTCCTCGACGGCGGCGCGGCTGACCGCCTTGGCCGTACCAAAATGCATCAGCAGCGCGCGCTTGCGGCCGGGGCCGATGCCGCTGATCTCGTCGAGCGGGCTCTTGACCATCTCCTTCTTGCGGCGGGCGCGGTGCGAACCGATGGCGAAACGATGGACCTCGTCGCGCAGCCGCTGGACGAAATAGAGGACCGGATCGCGTACGGGCAGCGAGAATGGGGCCTTGCCCTTGACGAAGAAGCGTTCGCGGCCTGCATCACGGTCCTGACCCTTGGCGATGCCGATGGCCACGACGCGGTCCTCGATGCCGAGATCGGCGAGGATCTTGCGCACCGCCGTCATCTGCCCTTGGCCGCCGTCGATGAGGATGACGTCGGGCCAGGCCGGGAAGCCGCCGGCGTCCTCGATATCGTCGCCCGGTCCGGTAGGGCCCGCCTCGTCCGCGCCCTCGGTTTGCGGGGCATCGCCATGTTCCTTCAACAGCCGCGAGAAGCGCCGCTGCATCACCTCGCGCATCATGCCGAAATCGTCGCCCGGCGTGATCTCGGTCGAGCGGATGTTGAACTTTCGATACTGGTTCTTCACAAAACCTTCCGGCCCGGCGACGACCATGGCGCCGACGGCGTTGGTGCCCATGATGTGCGAGTTGTCATAGACCTCGATGCGCACCGGCGGTTTTTCCACGCCGAAGGTCTCGGCAAAGCCAGTGAGCAGCCGCGCCTGGGTCGAGGTTTCGGCGAGCCGCCGGCCGAGCGCCTCGCGCGCGTTCTGCAGCGCGTTGTCGGTCAGGTCCTTCTTCTCGCCGCGCTGCGGCACGGAGATCGACACCTTGCGGCCGGCGCGGGTGGAGAGGGCCTCCGCCAGCAAGTCCTGGTCCTCGACGCCATGCGACAACAGGATGGTGCGCGGCGTCGGCTTGTCGTCGTAGAACTGCGCCAGGAACGATCCCAGCACCTCGCCGGCTTCGAGCGCCGGATCGGCCTTGGGAAAATAGGCGCGGTTGCCCCAGTTCTGGCCGGTGCGGAAGAAGAACACCTGGATGCAGACCTGGCCGCCCTCCTGATGGATGGCGAAGACATCGGCCTCGTCGACGGTCTGCGGATTGATGCCTTGATGGCTCTGCACATGCGACAGCGCCGCCAGCCGATCGCGATAGATGGCGGCGCGTTCGAAATCGAGGTTCTCCGAAGCCTGCTGCATGGCGGCGGAGATCTCCGTCTTCACCTTCTGGCTGCGGCCGGAGAGAAAATCCTTCGCCTCGGCGACAAGCCTTGCATAGTCGCCGTGCGAGATTTCGCCGGTGCACGGGCCGGCGCAGCGCTTGATCTGGAACAAAAGGCAAGGCCGGGTGCGGTTCTCGTAGAAGGAGTCGGTGCAGCTCCTGAGCAGGAAGGCGCGCTGCAGCGAGTTGATGGTACGGCCAACTGCGCCGGCCGAGGCGAACGGGCCGAAATAATCGCCCTTGCGCGAGCGCGCGCCGCGGTGCTTGTAAATACCGGGCGAGACATGATCGCCGGTCAACAGGATATAGGGGAACGACTTGTCGTCGCGCATCAGCACGTTGAAGCGTGGCCGCAAGCGCTTGATGAGGTTGGCTTCAAGCAGCAGCGCTTCGATCTCGGTACGGGTGACGACGAACTCCATGGTCGACGTCTCGCGCACCATGCGGCCGATGCGGCTGGTGTGGAACCGGCCTTGCGCGTAGCTGGTGACCCGCTTCTTCAGGCTGCGTGCCTTGCCGACATAGAGCACGTCGCCGGCGGCATTCATCATGCGGTAGACGCCGGGCGCATTGGGCAGCCGCTTTACCAGCGTCTGGATCACCTCGGCGCCGACCATGCCGTCGGCGTCGCCGGCATGCGGGGTCCAGTCGATGGCGGTGAAGGTAACGTCCGGACCGCTGGCTGCAGGCTCGACGACTTCCTCGGCCGCCTCGTCCTCGAGGTCGATTTCGGGCGGCAGGTCGTCGGCGCCACCGCGCGTTTTTTGTTTCTGGTCCATGGGGCTCATTCCGTCATGCCTGTCACATCGGGCGTCTGCCATGCAAGATGCTGGCCGCCGTCAAGCGCGATCATCTGGCCGGTGACCGAGCGTGCCGCCCAGAGATAACGGATAGTGGCACCGAATTCCGGCAATTCCGGGCCGCGTTTCAGGATCAGCCCGGCAATCTGGGCATCGAAATCGCTGTCGTGCTGGCGCGTGTTCTTCAAGGTCGGGCCAGGACCAATGGCGTTGACACGGATGCGGGGACCCAGCGCCTGCGCCATCATCTCGGTCGCCGCCCACAAGGTCGACTTCGACAGCGCATAGGAAAAATAACGCGGCGTCGGTCGCCAGACGCGCTGATCGATCATGTTGACGATCAGCCCCTCACTGTTCTGCGGCAAGGCCCGGGCGAAAGTCTGCGCCAACAGCGCCGGCGCCTTGACATGCATGGCGAAATGGCGATCCCAGGCCGGCCAGTCGAAATCCTCAACGCTGTCGTGCTCGAACAGCGAGGCGTTGTTGACCAGCAGCGACACCGGCCCGAGCGCCGCCGCCGCGCGACCGACCAGGTCGCCGACGGCGTCCATCTCGGTCAGGTCGGCAGCAATCACTGCGGCCCGGCCATGTCGACCAAAATGACCACTGGTGATCTGGGCCGCCAGTTCCTCCGCCTCGGCCAGCGAGCGATTGCAATGAATGGCGACGGCAAAACCATGCGCGGCAAGATCTTCGACGATCGCCCTGCCGATCCGCTTCGCCCCGCCCGTCACCAGTGCCGTCGCGGCGACCTTGCTCATCTGTCAATCCTTAATCCGATGCCGATTCCGACCTGCCGGGATCGCGCCGGCAAATTATGGCCCGCCAAGCGTTAAATCCCATTTCCACCTGGGGCAGGATTGTGGCAAAGTGGCCGGTGGGCGTTTTGGCTCGACCGGAATTCGGGCCAGCCCGCCCGCAATATAGGGCGCTGGAGCCCTTACACCAAGCCGTGTGCAGTGCAGCACGGCGAACCTGCTGACATTCGCTGTTGCGAAGATGCAACGTCAAGGTTCTGCCTCATTCGTGCCAGGTAATGACCCAAGTTCAGGTTCGCTTCAGCCGCATTTCGACACGACATTTGGAACCGTTGAACGCCGGATCCGTTTCACCCCCCGGACGGGTTGAGGGCGCTCATGAAAAAACAAGCCTGTGTCCTGTGGCTTAAGGAGTAAAGAACAATGCAAGCCAATCTTAAATTTGCGCGACCGCTCGCGGTGGCGTTTGGGCTGTTCGCCCTCGGCGGAACCGCCTATGCCGCGGACGTGGTTCAGGAAGAGCCGCCGGCACCTGCCCCGATCGCAGAACTTCCGGTCGCATCCTGGGCTGGTCCCTATGCCGGTGTGAGCGTCGGCTACGGCTTCGCTGGCCACGCCAAAGCCAAAGACATTGGCGTCGACGTCGACACCAAGGGTTTTGTCGGCGGTGTCTTCGGCGGCTATAACTGGCAGCAGGAGAACTTCGTCTACGGTGCCGAAGCCGATATCGGCTACAACGGCGTCAAGGGCGACGATGCCGGCATCGAGGCCAAGGGTGGCTTCGAGGGCTCGCTGCGTGCCCGTCTCGGCTACGCTGTCACCCCGGACATCCTGCTCTACGGCACCGCCGGTGGCGCGCTGAAGAACCAGAAGATTGAAGCTGCCGGCGTAAGCGACACCAACACGCAGTTTGGCTGGACAGCCGGCGTGGGTACCGACATCAAGATCACCGACAATGTGTTCGGCCGTGTCGAGTATCGTTACACGGACTTCGGCAGGAAGGACTTCGACGGTATCGGCAAGGTCAAGTCGACCGACAATCGCGTCACCTTCGGCGTCGGTATGAAGTTCTAAGTCGTCCAAGCCACGACACGAAAAAGCCGGGCCTCGCGCCCGGCTTTTTTTGTTGGCATCGGTTGAGACCGCTTGTCCTCAAGCCGGGATAGCGGGCTTCAGCTCCGGGAATTTCTCGTCGAAGCGTGCCGCCCAGCGCGTCAGCCGGCCGCGGCCCTTTTCCCATTTTCCAGCGAAGCGCAGCGAGAGATAGCCGAGGCAGGCGCGCAGTGCGATCTGGCCGAGGGTGATTTTCTTCGGCAGCTTCGGCGGGTTCGCGTTGAGCAGATCGAGCGCGGCCGAAATCTTCGTCCACTGGCGCTCGAGCCAAGGCTGGTAGACCATCTCTTCCGGCCGTGTGCGCCGCTCATAGACCATCGACAGCGCGCAGTCGCAGATGCCGTCGGCCAATGCCTCCAGCACCTCCGCCTCAAGGCGCTTGTCGGGATTGCGCGGAAACAATGCGTTCTTCGACATCCGGTTGAGATGCTGGGTGATGGCGCGGCTGTCGTGGACCGAGCGGCCGTCATCGAGCACCAGCACCGGGATCTTGCCGAGCGGATTGGCGCCGATCAGTTCGGCCGGCCTTTCCTCGGTCTTTATCGGCACGAGATCGACCGCAATGCGGGCATGAAGTGCTGCCATGCGCACCTTGGAACTGTAGGGGGAAGTAGACGCGTAGAGCAGTCTGGGCATTGTCGATTCCTGTTTGCCGGCTACAGCTCCATATGCCCCGTTGGACGCGCAAAAGGACGCTGTAGCATTGTGACTTCGCGCATGACCCTCACCGAAAATCGATTCCGACAGGGAGCTCGTGCGTGGGCACTGTTGACCGATCATGCAGGGTTCATCAACGGCCAGAGGCGGAAAACCGCGCCGCCAGCGTATAACCATTGTCTCGACGTCAATCGCGATGTGATAAGCCGCAGTGCGGCAGACGCGAGCAGGTCGGACAATCCAAATCCGATTAGCTACCAACTCGGCCTTGCACCGAAGGTTGGTTTTGGCAGCCACGAAAATCCCACCGGACTTCGCCGCATGGCGAAGTCCTGGGAGCTGCGAAAAGACGTCTTCCTCCCGCCTCTTTCTGGTCCTGCCCGACTGTCAACCAAGAAGCGAGGCGCCTGTCCGGCATCCCGCCCTGGCTGTCTTGAGTACTGTCCCCTGCGACAGCAGGACCGCGACTACTTCTTGGCCTTCGCCTTTGCGGGCGCTGCCTTCGGCTTGGCCGCGGGCGCTGCTTTCTTCACTGCTGCAGAAGATTTCGCAGCGGCGGCCTTTGCCGGTGCTGCCTTCTTCGCAGCGGGCTTCGCCACGGCCTTTGCAGCCGGCTTCTTGGCCGGTGCCGCCTTCTTGGCCGGTGCAGCCTTGGCCTTGGCCGGTGCTGCTTTTGCCTTGGCAGGTGCTGCTTTCTTCACGGCCGGTTTTGCCGCGGCCTTGGCGGCTGGCTTTTTGGCCGGCGCTGCTTTTGCCTTAGGCGCGGCGGCTTTCGCTTTGGCAGCGGGTGCTGCTTTCTTCACAGCAGTTGCGGCCTTTGCCGCGGCTGCTTTTGCTGGTGCTTTCTTTGCCGGTGACTTTGCCGGTGCCTTGGATGCCGGCGCTTTGGATGACTGCTTAGCCATATCATGCCCCTTCCGTTGTGCCGACGGCCGTTATTGACCCGGCGCGCATTGCATATCTGACTCGCGGCTTGCTAGCCAGCGAAGCATTAGAATGATTTTTGCAGCTTAAGTTTTGGTTACGGCGAGCGCGCGACCATTTTACCCGCGCAAAAATCGGCTGCGAATCTTTGTGTCCCGCAGCGAAGTTCTGCGACAGAAATTCTGGTCGCTCTATCTCGACCGGTCTTCTCGTCAAGCTCAGGACCTTTTCGACCTGCTTTGCGCTTCAACGTCCGACGCTCGGCGCGAACATTGTCAAGAGCGAAGGCGGTCGCCCGCCTCGTCTTGTCCGAAACGATAAACTACAGGTAAGTAGGAAGCAACGCGACGAGCACGCCGCTGCACTATCTTGCACGACGCGATGAAAGTAAGCAGATAGCTCGCATTTCTAAAGGACAGGATATCGTTCGATAGATCCGGTCGAGCCGACCGTGATCGAAAGCGCTCGGCCGTTCAGGCGCCGAGCGGTTCACGGCTTATCTGCAGCCGGCGCGAAGGCTCGGCCCTGTGGAGATGGACGGCGAAGGTATCCCATGGCGGCATGACCGAAATCTGCGCCAGGATGCGCCCCGCTTCACCGCGATGATAGCCGCCGTGCAGTACGACGTGGGTCAGCATTTCCTGTCGCGACATCAATGCCTTATCCCCGTCGGTGAACACGAATGCGACGGGCTCGGACAGCTGCCGCGACGAAACGGTTTCGAGATAATCGAGATACCAGCGATCGGTCGCTGCGACCGCGGCGCGAAGTTCGTCGAACGCCGGCGTGTCCTCGGTGGTGTCGGCGGAGTAGCCATGGCTTGCGTCAACCAGGTGCGCCGAGAATATCCGCGACACCACATGGCTGTGATCGACGAGCCGTATCACGGCCTGCCGTTCCTTGCCGTGAACATGCGGGTCGAGACTCGCCAGCTTTTCCAGCAGTTCGTCATTGGCCCAGGCCTGATAGGCAAACAGGCTGCGAAGCAGAGCGAGCGCATTCATGGTCGGTGTCCTTTTCCGGAAATGCGAGTATGTTGTTTATATTTTCAGGAGAATGGGCGAACGTGTCTACTCGCATTGCAAAACCGCATCCGCGCATGCGCAAACAGCCGCGCCAGGCGCGTTCCAGAGCAACCGTCGAGGCGATCATCGAGGCGGCGGCTCATGTTCTGAGCGGGCTGGGGTGGGCCGGCTTCACCACCAACAAGGTTGCCGAGACAGCAGGTGTAAGCATCGGCACGCTCTACCAGTATTTTCCCGACAAGCTTTCCCTGCTCGCTGCCGTCCGGCGCCGTCACTTCGATCATGTGCTGTCGGTCATTCGCGATTCGGCGGAAGACCAAAAGCCGCTCAGGAAATTCGCGCAGGAGCTGGTGCGCGGCATGATCGCCGCGCACAGCATTCACCCGACACTACATCAGGTGCTGCTCGACGAGGCGCCGGGCGATCGCGGCTCCAGGGCCGCCCATGCTTCGTTCCAGGCACAATACCTCAACCACTATGCGACTGCTGTCGCCACTTATCGCAAGCCAAGGAAAGGCGCCGACATGCAGACCGTGGCGCGCGTGCTGTCGTCAGCGATCGAAGGTGTGATCCACAACGCGGCACGCCGGAACATGCTCGCCGCGCCGGAGCTGCAAAAGCAACTCGTCGAACTGGTCTGCGCCTACCTATCGGGAGCAGGCCGCATCGGTCGATAGCGCATGGCACGGCGGAAGTCGGGATTTCTGTGTGTCGTTCAAACCCGGCTTATGAGGTGCGGCAAGGACGATGCCAACAATGCCGCACCTGATGCGGCCAAGAGTGCGAGGACGA
Organism: Mesorhizobium sp. M0633; assembly: GCF_040320645.1. Classification (NCBI taxonomy): domain Bacteria; kingdom Pseudomonadati; phylum Pseudomonadota; class Alphaproteobacteria; order Hyphomicrobiales; family Phyllobacteriaceae; genus Mesorhizobium; species Mesorhizobium sp. M0633. Next base: position 4,505 of record NZ_JAMYQC010000036.1, on the reverse strand, counting down.
TCTTTCGAAAAGTCGCCTCGCTAACGCCGATGTAGAGTCTCGCGCCAAGGAGTGTTGGTATCAACATCGCCGGCGCGACGACGGCAAACATCGGCAGCATTTCGAGCTTGATCTTTCCGGCCGCAAGATAGGCAGCCATCGTCATGGAGAGGGTCACAAGGTTGAAATTCTGGATGACAATACGCTGCCTGTCCTTTTCCCATTGGCGCAGCACGCACCACAGCGTTGGAACCGGGCCGGTGAAGCCGCCAAGTCCACCCATGACGCCGCCGACCAGACCTATTGCACCGTCTGCAACAGGACCCCCGACCGTGATGGGAGGGAGGCGACGCGCAAAGAGCATCAAGGGACACCAAACGACCAGCAGCGCTCCGAAGACCAACTTGAACAACTGCACATCCAGCAAGGGCAGGATGGCGACACCGACCGGAATCCCGATGATCCCCCCGATCAGGAATGGCAGCAGAAGCTTGAGGTCGAAGCCCCGGCGGACGGTGACGGCGGCGATGATCTGGCCGGTGAGCGCCCCAAAGACCGCCATGGCGGCAGCAAGCTGGGGCTCCACGGTCCAAACCCAAAACGACATGGCAACCAGACTGAAAGCGAACCCGGACAGCCCCTGGACGAAGCCTGCAAAGACCGCGCCGAGAGCAACAGTATAAACAAGCGAATCCATGTGGTGCTGTTTCCCCGCAAACTCGTGACAGCAGATCGCGCTTCCCGCGAATGCTGCGCCGCATGGAAACGGTGACGGTCGATCAGGTGGCCGGTGCTAAAAAGTCGGAATCAGCGAGTGCGCGATCAGCGCAGGACGCGGCAGCGGCCGTTGTAGACCATCCAGCGGTCGAAGCCCGAGACGCAGAATTCGACATTGTCGCCGATCGAGGCAAAACCCTGGCCTTCCTCGATCAGGTACCAGATGGTGCGGGCGCCGCCGTCGGAGAGGCTGACGGTGGCGCCGCAATAACGGCGGCCGATCGGCCAGGTGTCGTCGGCCGGCAGATAGCGATGCTGGTGGATGCGCTGGAAGTCGACGATCTGCACATCCGGCAGATGCGGCACGTGATGCACCTGATAGGAGAAGCGGTCGGTGATCTTGTTCAGCACCCAGGCCTCGCCGCAGACGCCGCTATCCTCGTCGGTATAGATTGCAAGGTCGGCCGCCTGGACTGCCTGGGTGACGCCAAGAGGTGCGGCCAGCGGCGTGCAAAAGGCGAGCAGTGCGGCAAGGGCGGATTGGGCGAAGCGAGTCATGGCAGCCTCTCAAGGTCGACTGCGCGCACTGTGCGGATTCGCTGACGCGCGGTCAAGCGGTTGTAGCGACCGTGGTTGTGGTGACGATGGTTGCGCTGACGGAACGGCAGGGCCGCGCCCTCAAACTACTGTCCCGCCAGCCAGTCCAGCGTCCAATGCGACGGCTGCTCAAGTGCAAGCAGCCGGTGCAGCGCCGGCAGCAGCGTCCGTAACTCGCCTTCCAGCGTGAAGGGCGGATTGACCACCACCATGCCGCAGCCGTCGAGGCTCGGCTCGACGGCGTCCGGCCTGATCTCAAAACCGATGTCGAGCAGCTTCGAAATGCCCGTCTGCTTCAGCGCCTTGCGGAAGGCGGCGACCGCCCTGCGGTCCTTGAGCGGATACCACAGCGCGTAAATCCCTCCTGGCCAGCGCCGATGGGCTCTTTGCAGCCCGTCGACCAAGCGACCGAACTCGCCCTCTTCCTCGAAAGGCGGATCGATGAGCACGAGGCCGCGCTTTTCCTTTGGCGGCAGATGCGCGCCGAGGGCCAGCCAGCCGTCGAGCTCGATCACCCGGGTCTGGAAGTCGCCGTCGAACAGCGCCTTCAGCCTGGCGGCATCCTTAGGGTGCAGTTCGACCGCCGACAGCCGGTCCTGCTTGCGCATGAGGTGCCGGGCGATCAACGGCGAACCCGGATATTTTTTCACGCCGCCGTCCGGATTGAGCGAATGGACGGCTTCAAGATACGGCGCCAGCAGTGCCGCCGCCGGCGCATCGAGTGCGGCGTCGACCAGCCGGCCGATGCCGCCTTGCCATTCGCCCGTCTTTTGCGCTTCGGTCGAGGACAGATCGTAGCGGCCGATGCCGGCATGGGTGTCGATGACCCGAAACGCCTTGTCCTTCTGCTTCAGATATTCGATCAGCCGGCTGAGCACGACATGCTTGACGATGTCGGCGAAGTTCCCGGCATGGTAGGCATGACGATAGTTCAATTGGAGCCCCTGCCCCAGCGCGGCGGTGGCGGCTGCGAGTTTGGATTTTCCGGCCGACGGCCGCCGAAACGGAATGCCAGCACCAGCCCGACCAGGCCGGCCGCCATCAGGGAAAAACCGACCGGGCGCGCCCGGCGGTCGACCTCGCCGGCACCCGAGCGCAGGACGAGATCGACGGCCCGCATCGGAATGCCTTCGGCGTCGCCCGGACCGACGGTGAAGATGTAGGAACCAGGGGTAACGGTCGGGATCAGGCCGGCCTCGTCGCGAAAGATCCTGTCCGGCAGTTGCGGGCTGACCTGGCGCGGATTGTCGGAGTGATTGAACTGCAGCGTCGAGGCGAGCACCGTCCTGCCGCCGGTGGCGGCAGTGAGGGTCAACACAGTGCGCTGCTGCGAGACGATGCGCTCGGCTCTCGCCGTAAGGTCGACCAGCACGCGTAGCGGCCCGTCGCGTGCGCTCAGGGGCACGGTCACCGGGTTGAACCGGCCCTGGTCGTAAACCCGCCAGATGCCGATCTCACGGCCGGAGAAATTGGTCATCGCCCAGGGATAGACGACGCAGATGCCGGTACCGATGAGCAGTATCAGGGCGAACAGGGAGCGCATGAGGTCAAGACCCGGTGTTCGGCGCGCTGGCGCAGTCGCGGGCGTTCTCCATTTCGTCCAGGAGCATGTCAAGGCCGAGATCAAACGTCCGGTCGAATTCGGCGGTGCCGAAATAACGCCCGGCCGCAGCTACTTTTGGAAAATCCTGCGCCAGTTGCTCGTCGCTGACGATGGTCACGGCCGAAGGCCCCTTTGCATAGCCGGCAGTCTCGTCGAGGATGGCACCCATCAGATAATAGCCGGTGGTGCGGAACAGCCGCGCGCCCAGTTCCGGTCCGAAGCCGCCGGCCTCGAACACGCCAAGGATGCCGTTCAGCCAAGTGAGACAGGTCGGCGAATTCATCCGGTAGGTTACAAGGAACGTGGCAAAGGCCGGGTGCTCACGCGCGACGCGGCGGAAATCCTGCACGGCAATGCGTAACCTTTGTCGCCAAGGGAGGTCCGCGTCGGGCATTTCGAGGGAGCCGATCAGCCGATCCACCAAGGCTTCGAAGAGATGCGCCACCGAAGGAAAGTGGTGATAGATGCTCATCGCCTCGCAGCCGAGTTCTGCCGCCAGCTTGCGCATCGAAAACCCGGCGAGGCCCTCGCTCTCGATAACCTTCAAAGCCGCATCCTCGATCATCTCGCAAGACAGCCGGCCGCGCAGTCGCTTTTTTTTGATCGATGTGTCCATGGTGCCGCTTGACAACTTACGCTGTAAGGTTCATTTTGACATTACCTTACACCGTAAGGCAAACAAACGCCAGAGGAGAATGTCATGTCTGCCTATCGTACTCTTTCATCAACGCATTCTTCCATCCGCCGCGCCTGCCTGCTCGCCGCCACCTGTGTGCTGACCCTGGCTGCAGCTCCTTCTTATGCCGATGAGTATGACGCGACCGTCAAGGACATCCAGTCGACCATGGGCGGGGTGCCCGGTTTCGTAAAGCAGTTCCCGAAAGCCGGTCTGCCCGGTGCATGGGCCGAGGTCAAGGCCATCCAGCTCAGCGACAAGACGGCGCTGCCGCCGAAGGTCAAGTCGCTGATCTCGCTGGCGGTGGCGGCGCAAATCCCGTGCAACTACTGTATCTGGTCGGACACGCAGGACGCCAAGCGCGCCGGCGCCACCGACGAGGAGATCCAGGAGGCGGTCGCCGTTTCAGCGCTGACCCGCCATTGGAGCACCATCTTCAACGGCATGCAGGTCGATTTCGATACGTTCAGGAAGGAGATGGGCGGGCAGTAATGCTTTCGTTATTAGAGCGGGACGCGTTCAGACTGAATTAGCCTTCCCGCTCCGACTGTTTGTGTGATCCGCCAGCACCTCATTGATGACCCGCCACGATTTTTCCGCCTCGCGCTGGTTGCCGTCATGTCCCGAAGCGACGATCAGCGCCTTCCACAACGCCCAGCCCCGTGCGCGCGCCCAGCTGTGCTCGTCAAGGGCAATGGCGTCGCGGAACGCCTGACGGCTCTCGCCGTAAAATTCCGTCCACGCGATCACCAGATCACAGGCAGGATCGCCGATAGCCGAACTACCGAAATCGACGACCGCGTAGAGCTTGCCATCTTCGACGAGCAGATTGCCCGAGGCGACGTCGCCATGGACCCAGACCGGCGGCGCGTGCCCACCCGGCGGACGGGGCGGGCCCCCCCCCCCCCCGGCGGCGGGGGGGGCGGGTCGGCC
>NZ_JAMYQC010000035.1:0-70326 GCF_040320645.1 Mesorhizobium sp. M0633 | reverse complement strand
GAGTTCGAGACCAAAGGGTCCGACCAGATCGTCGTCGCGACCATCCCCAGCCTCGACGGCGAGGAGATCGAGCCTTACGCCAACCGGCTGTTCCGCGCCTGGAGACTCGGCCAGGCGAAGGAGAACAACGGCGTCCTGCTTCTGGTGGCGCCGAACGACCGCAAGATGCGCATCGAGGTCGGCTATGGGCTGGAAGGCACGCTGACCGACCTGCACACCAAGCTGATCATCGAAAACGACATGGTGCCGGCCTTCCGTGCCGGCGATTTCTCCGGCGGCATCAGCAAGGCCGTCGACGACATGATCATGGTGCTGGAAGGCAATCCCGAAGAACTGGAGGCGCGCGGCAAGCGCAATCCGGCGAATGACAATCCTGTCGATCCCATCTTCATGCTGTTCATTGTCCTGTGGGCGACGATGTTCTTCGGCGGCTTGGCAATGGCGTTCCTGCCGCCGATCTTCGGCACGAAGCTGTCGCCGGGCGTTTACAAGTGGCTGGGCATGACGTTCCGCTACGGCCGTGGGCCAGCTTCGTCATCCTCCGGTGGCGGTGGCTGGACGTCTGGGACCTCGTCTGGCAGTGGCTGGTCGTCTGGAAGTTCCGGCAGCGGTTGGTCGTCTGGAAGTTCGGGCGGCGGGTTTTCAGGCGGCGGCGGTTCGTCCGGCGGCGGCGGTTCTTCAGGAAGCTGGTGAGACATCAATCATGGCAACACGACCGATCAGCCCCGAGGATCATGAGCGCATCGCCGATGCGATCCGCGCTGCCGAATCAAAGACCGACGGCGAGATCTACTGCGTCGTGGCGCATGCCAGCGACGGCTATTTCTTTCCGGCCGCTTTCATGGCGATGCTCGGCATGCTCGTCGTCAGCCTCGCCGTCGGTTATGGGCTGGAAGCCTGGTGGCTGTCGATCCGCTTGCCGCATTTCGTCATCGCCGAGCTTCTGGCGGTTGCCAGTGTGCTCATCCTGTTGTGGGCATTGCCGGCATTGCGCATCCATTTGGTGCCGAGGCGGCTGCGCTACCAGGCCGCCCACGCCAATGCGATGAAGCAGTTCCTCGCCCGCAACGTCCACCGCACCACGGCGCGCACTGGCGTGCTGGTGTTCGTCTCGATTGCCGAGCGCTACGCCGAGGTGGTCGCCGACAGCGGGATCGATTCTCGTGTCGGCCAGCATGTCTGGGACGGTGTCGTCCGCGACCTTACGGCGCATGCCGGCGACGATCGGCTTGCCGAGGGGTTCGTCAAGGCGATCCAAGCAGTCGGTGCGGTACTGGCCGAACATTTTCCGGTCTCGACTGGCGACAGCAACGAACTGGACGACCATCTGGTCGAGATTTGATCTCGCCAAAAGCGGTTTCGCAGCGTCTCAAGGACGCACCGTCCGGCTGTGTGAAAGCATCGTGGCGGTTGACCGGACTCTTGCAATCGGGCGCGGCGGGTTTATGGTTAACTAATCATGAATACGCTGAGCATCGACATCAGGAAAGCCGAACCGCGCGATGCAGCCGCCATCGCCGACGTGCATCTCGAGGCCTGGCGCGGCGCCTATTCGGGCATCATCCCACACCGCACGCTGACATCGATGATCAACCGCCGCGGCGCCGACTGGTGGGCGAATGCCATTCGCCGCGCTGCCACCGTCCTGGTCGTCGAAATCGGCGGCAAAATTGCCGGCTATGCGACGATCGGCAAGAACCGCGCCCGCGAACTCAGGCAGCAGGGCGAGATCTACGAACTTTACCTGCGGCCGGAATATCAAGGCATCGGGCTCGGCAGCCAGCTGTTCTCGGCCGCGCGGGCACGGCTGGCCGACCATGGCCTGAAAGGCATGGTGGTCTGGGCGCTGGAAGACAATCAGAACGCACTTGCCTTCTATGCCGGCGCCGGTGGCCGCGATGTTGCCGAAGGCGTCGAGATATTCGAGCAGAAGGCGCTGAAGAAGGTCGCTTTCGTCTGGGAATGACGGCCAGCGCATGATCCGGCCGTTTTTCGGTTCGGACGATCTCCCGTACCATTCGCCGCATTGCACCATTCGCCGTCGCCCGCTATCGATCTCCAATCGAGAGAGGGATAAAGCGATGCGTATCGAAGCGATTGCCAGCGGAAAGAACCCGCCCGAGGACGTCAACGTCATTATCGAGGTGCCGATCGGCGGCGAGCCGATCAAGTACGAGATGGACAAGGAAGCCGGCACCCTGTTCGTCGACCGCTTCCTTCACACTTCGATGCGCTATCCCGGCAATTACGGTTTCGTACCGCACACGCTGTCGGGCGACGGCGACCCGATCGACGTGCTAGTCTGCAACACGCGCGCGCTGGTGCCAGGCTGCGTCATCAATGTGCGGCCGATCGGCGTGCTGGTGATGGAGGACAATGCGGGCCAGGACGAGAAGGTGATCGCGGTGCCTTCGCCCAAGCTGACCTTGCGTTACGAGGACGTCCACGAATACACGCAATTGCCCGACATCACCCGCCAGCAAGTGCAGCACTTTTTCGAGCACTACAAGGATCTCGAACCCGGCAAATGGGTCAAGATCGAAGGCTGGTACGATGCGGCCTATGCCAAGAAGATGATCGTCGAGGCAATCGAGCGGGCCAGGCGCAAGTAATTGTCGGGCGCAAATAATCAGTTGTCGACGCGGCCGAAAGCGGGCGCGTCGCCAAGCACCTCACGCTTGTCCTTGCCGCAGGCGAAGGTGCGTGCCTTCTCGTCGGCAAGCTTGCGCGCCTGATCGTTGGCGGCGGGATTGCCGGTGGCGAGCACAAGGCCGATCGTGCAGCCTTCGTGGGCGTCAGGCTGGGCAACCTTGGCGACGATCAGCACTTCCGTCGACTTGTTCTCGCCCTCGGTATCGCTGATCGAGCGACGATGAATGACGGCGAAGGGAATGGCAGTTTTGCCGTTGGTTTCGATCCGCCATTCGACTTTGGGTCCAGCCGAATTGAGGCCGGAAAAGCTTTCCCAGACCGTGGTCATATCGCCAGGTGGAAAGCCGTAGAACAGCGATTCCCGCGCATCGTCGTAGGAAACCAGCACCGGGTAACCGCGGTAGCCCGAACAGGCGAGATCGGCCCAGTCCCCGTCGCCTTCTTCCGCGTAGGCATAGGTGACGCAGTCCTTCTCCCAATCGAGATCGGTATAGACGCTGGATATGTCGCCGGCCCGGGCCGCCTGGCAGAAACCGGCGAGGGCAAGCGGGATCAAGAGAGCGCGCATGGCGGAACAACTCAGTTCGGGGGGCGCAGCGTACCGTCAAATTTAGCAGCAGCCTAGAGGAAGTCAGGCTGCGCACAGTGGTCTGGTAAAACGGAACACTATCTCTTCAAACTTGCCTCTATCAGAAGATCGGCGTTGCGGGCCACCGACTGCGCCGGTCCGCCGGCACCGAACAGCTGGCCGCTGATATAGGCGCCCTCGATCAGCAGCAGCAGCCCGTCGCCCAGCGTCTCGGCGTCGCCGGCGCCCATCGCCGCCGCCATGGCACGCAAGCGCCGGCGCAATTCCTGCTTGTTGGCCTCACTCACGACGCGGGCCGGATGGCCAGGTTCGGGATATTCGACCGCGGCATTGGTCATGCCGCAGCCGCGATAGTCGGGCTTTTGCGTGCGCTTGCCGACGCGGGTCAGGAAAGCGACGATCTGCGCGCGCGGATCGCCGGGATGGGCATCCACCGCCTCGTCGAAACGCTCCCAGAATTCGAGGTCATAGTGCCGGAGGTAGGATGCGGCCAGCTCATCCTTGGACGGAAAGCTGCGGTAGAGGCTGGGCTTGGTGACGCCGGCACGCCGCACGATCTCGTCGACGCCGATCGCCCTGATGCCTTGCCGGTAGAACAGGTCTCGCGCCACCTGGAGAATCCGTTCGGCGGCGCGAGGCGGGGGTGCGTCATTCGCCTTGATCGTTGGTTCAATGCTTTTCATGCCTGGTCTGCCGGTTAGCTGGTTGACAATGTTACCGGTCGGTACGTATGTTTCGCGCTCCCGCAACGTACCGGTCAGTAACATGATAGCTCAATCCCGCCCGTTTGGCCAGCGCTACGCTTTCGTCGTGGTCGCCGTCATCTTCCTCTGCCTGCTGATCGCAGCGGGCCTGCGTTCGGCGCCGGCAGTCATGATGCTGCCGCTGGAGAACAGTTTCGGCTGGCGGCGCGACGTGGTGTCGCTGGCGGCGGCCACCGGCATCTTCCTCTATGGCCTGACCGGGCCGTTTGCCGCGGCGCTGATGGAGCGGATCGGGCTGCGCCGCACCTTGCTTGCCGCGCTGCTGTTGATGTCGGGATCGACCGCGCTCAGCCTGTTAATGACCAAACCGTGGCATCTGCTCCTCACCTGGGGCGTGTTTTCCGGCGTCAGCTCGGGTGCCGTCGCCACCGTGCTCGGCGCGACCATCGTCAACCGCTGGTTCAAGACCAATCGCGGCTTGGTGATGGGACTGATGTCGGCATCCAGTGCCACCGGGCTGCTGGTCTTCCTGCCGCTGCTCGCCTCGCTCGCCCAGTCGGGCGGCTGGAAGCCGGTCGCCATTGCCATCGCCGTGGCCACCGCCGCCTTGGTGCCGCTGGTTTATATGCTGGTGCCGGAGCGGCCAGCCGCGATCGGGATGGTGCGTTACGGTGCCGAGGCCGACGACGTGCCGCCGGTGCCACCGGCCTCGCAAGGCAATTTCCTCACCCAGACGCTGAGCACGTTGCGCCGCGCCGCCGGCACGCGCGTCTTTTGGTATCTGTTCGCCACCTTCTTCGTTTGCGGCTTCACCACCAACGGGTTGGTCGGCACGCACCTGATCGCCTTTTGCGGCGATATGGGCATTGGCGAAGTGCAGGCTGCAGGCCTGCTCTCGATGATGGGCATCTTCGATCTTATCGGCACGACGCTGTCGGGCTGGCTCACCGACCGTTTCGACCCTCGCAAGCTGCTCGGCGTCTATTACGGTATTCGCGGCCTGTCGCTGATCTATTTGCCCTATTCCGGCTTCTCGGCGACCAGCCTGATCATCTTCGCCGTGTTTTACGGACTGGACTGGATCGCCACGGTGCCGCCGACGCTCAGGCTTTCCAACGAGGCGTTCGGCGACCGCAGCGGGCCGATCGTCTTCGGCTGGATCGTCGCCGGCCATCAGGTGGGTGCGGCAACGGCGGCCTTTTTCGGCGGCACTATGCGCGAGCTGCAAGGCAATTACGAGCTTGCCTTTCTGATTGCCGGCATGACGGCAATAGCCGCCGCCTGCATCTCGCTGCTGATCAACACCACCCGCCCGGCCTTTGATCCGGAACCGCAGGCGGCTTGAGCTGCGACGGCTGAGCGCTAATCTCCCCGACGGGGAGATGGCCGGGAAGCAGCCTGAGGGGGTCGGTCCAACCGGGCTCGGCTCCTTATCGCAGGCGCAAGAGGTCGGTGCTCCATGCGAGACGACCCCCTTCTGTCGCCTTCGGCGACATCTCCCCCCCTCAAGGAGCCTCAAGGAGGGAGATTCGCCAGCCTGTTCACTGTTACGAAACCTTCATCGTTTCGAAATGTGCCTGAAACATTGAAGCTGGAGCTTGGCGGCGACGTTCAATGCCATCCAGGAGACAGCCATGAACAAGATTTCGATGACGCGGCGCGCTTTCGTCACGTCGGCCAGCGCCGTTGGCCTGGTCGGCGCCTCGGGCCTCGCCCTTCCCTATTACTCGCGCGCCAATCAGCGCCCGGCGTTCACCCATGGCATCCAGTCCGGCGACGTCGACGCCACCAGCGGCATGGTCTGGACACGCACCGACCGGCCGTCACGCGTCATGTTCGAGGTGTCGCCGACCGAAAGCTTCACCAATGCCGTCCGCCTGGCGCCGCTCGATACCTCGCCGGCCAGCGATTATACGGTGAAGCGGCTGCTTACCGATCTCGCCTCCGACCAGGACATCTTCTACCGCATGGTCGCGGCCGATCTTGCCGACATCAACGCCGTTTCCGAGCCGGTCGTCGGCCGCTTTCGCACGGCACCTGCCTCGAAGCGCGACATTCGCTTTGCCTGGTCGGGCGACACCGCCGGCCAAGGTTGGGGCATCGACGAGACCGGCATGAAGACCTACGCCACCATTGCCAAGCACACGCCCGACTTCTTCCTGCATTCGGGCGATACGATCTATGCCGATGGTGCGATGAAGGACGAGGTCGACCTGCCCAACGGCGGCAAGTGGAAAAACAAAGTGCTGATCGACGAGAAGCGCAAGGTTGCCGAGACGCTGGACGAATACCGGGCGCAGTGGAAATACAACATGATGGACAGGCATGTGCTGGCGCTCAGCGCCATCTGCCCGACCTTCTATCAGTGGGATGACCACGAGGTGCTGAACAACTGGTCGGAATCGAAGGACCTGAGCGCCGACGATCGCTACACTGAAAAATCCATCCATGTGCTGGCGGCACGTGCGGCGCGCGCCTTCCACGAAATGACGACGATCCGTTACGAGCCGTCGGAGCCGGGCCGCGTCTACCGCAAGATCGCCTATGGTCCGCTGCTCGACGTGTTCTTCCTCGACATGCGTTCCTACCGCGGCCCCAACGGTCCGGATATGCAGGAGACGATGACGCCGCAATCGCGCATCCTCGGTGAACAGCAGATCAAGTGGCTGAAGCGTGAACTGGCGAATTCCAACGCAACCTGGAAAATCATCGCCGCCGACATGCCGCTCGGCCTCGTCGTCTGGAACGACGGCACCAAGAAGGTAGGGGCCGAGGCGGTCAGCAATGGCGACAATGGCCCGGCCAAAGGGCGTGAGCTGGAAATTGCCGACCTTCTTCGCTATATAAAGAATGCGGGTATCAGCAACACTGTCTGGCTCACCGCAGACGTGCATTACACAGCCGCGCATTACTACAATCCGGACAAGGCGCAGTTCCAGGACTTCAATCCGTTTTGGGAATTCGTTTCGGGTCCGATCCATTCCGGCACGTTCGGGCCTAATGGTTTCGATATGACATTCGGCCCGGAGCTGAAGTTCATAAAGGCACCAACTGCCGAACAGGGTCAAAACCTGGCGCCTTCGGCCGGCCTGCAGTTCTTCGGGCTCGTCGAAATCGATGGCGCCACCGAGCAGTTGACGGTGCGGCTGATGGATCGCGACGACAGCGAACTCTACAAGGTCACGCTCGATCCGGTGCGGTCGGCGTGAGCGACGGCGCCACTACCCTCGGGCCAGCCCGAGGGTAGGACGTATATCAATCGGGATAGCAGACGACGGGAATGTTGGGCCAGACGGCGCTGTCGCATCCGGCATTTTGCTGCCGCTGCTTGAAGGCGGCGCTGACCGGCCCGGTCACCACCGGATCGACGCCATCGGGAGCATCGGCAAAAAGCTGCTCCGCCGACGGCTTGTCGGACGGCAAAGCAGACCGCGTCTCCTTGAACGACGCCGCCGACTGCGCCGCGCCGGCCGCGAGGAGGACGGCGAGCGCGGTACATGCCAAAATCGGCCGGAGTTTGATGCCTATCTCGATCATGAAATTCGAACTGTCCGGACCATGAAAGGTTCCGCCTTGGTTAATAATTCCACTTCACACCAAGACATTTAAGATTTGGTGACTTTATTTGGTGGCTCGCCTCCTCTTTCGCAATTGCGAAAAACCCTGTATGAGCCGCCCAACCGAAAGAGGCAGCGCCTTTTGGCCTGCTGCCTGCAACGCTCCCGAGACCGAAACATGAAAATCCGCAATATCGCGATCATCGCGCACGTCGACCATGGAAAAACCACCCTCGTCGACCAGCTTCTGAAACAGTCCGGCTCGTTCCGCGACAACCAGCGCGTCGCCGAGCGCGCCATGGATTCGAACGACCTCGAAAAGGAACGCGGCATCACCATCCTGGCCAAGGCGACCTCGGTCGACTGGAAGGACACCCGAATCAACATCGTCGACACGCCCGGCCACGCCGACTTCGGCGGCGAGGTCGAGCGCATTCTGTCGATGGTGGATTCGGCCATCGTGCTGGTCGACGCCGCAGAGGGGCCGATGCCGCAGACCAAATTCGTGGTCGGCAAGGCACTCAAGGTTGGACTGAAGCCGATCGTCGTCATCAACAAGATCGACCGGCCAGATGCCCGCCACGTCGAAGTGGTCAACGAGGTGTTCGATCTTTTTGCAGCACTTGACGCTACCGACGAGCAGCTCGACTTCCCTATCCTTTATGGTTCAGGCCGCGACGGCTGGGTTTCGGAAAACCCCGAAGGTCCGAAGGACCAGGCTCTGGCGCCGCTGTTCGACCTCGTCATCAAGCACGTGCCGGCGCCGACCGTTCATCCCGGCCCGTTCCGCATGATCGGTACCATCCTGGAAGCCAATCCGTTCCTCGGCCGCATCATCACCGGCCGTATCGAATCCGGCACGCTGAAATCCAACCAGGCGGTCAAGGTGCTGCACCATGACGGCACCCAGGTCGAAACCGGCCGAATCTCGAAGATCCTCGCTTTCCGCGGGCTCGAGCGCCAGCCCATCGACGAGGCGCAGGCGGGCGACATCGTCGCTATTGCCGGCCTGTCGAAGGGCACCGTCGCCGACACGTTCTGCGACCCGTCGGTGACCGAACCGCTGCATGCGCAGCCGATCGATCCGCCGACCGTGACGATGTCGTTCCTGGTCAATGATTCCCCGCTGGCCGGCACCGAAGGCGACAAGGTGACCAGCCGCGTCATCCGCGACCGCCTGCTGCGCGAGGCTGAAGGCAATGTCGCGCTGAAGATCGAGGAATCGCCGGACAAGGATTCGTTCTTCGTCTCCGGCCGCGGCGAATTGCAGTTGGCCGTGCTGATCGAGACGATGCGCCGCGAAGGTTTTGAGATCGCCGTGTCGCGGCCGCGCGTCGTCATGCAGAAGGGCGACAGCGGCGAATTACTGGAGCCGGTCGAGGAAGTCGTCATCGACGTCGACGAGGAGCATGCCGGCGTCGTCGTGCAGAAGATGTCGGAGCGCAAGGCCGAGATGGTCGAGCTTCGCCCTTCGGGCGGCAATCGCCAGCGCATCGTCTTCCACGCACCGACGCGCGGCCTGATCGGCTACCAGTCGGAACTGTTGACCGACACGCGCGGCACCGCTGTGATGAACCGGCTGTTCCATGCCTATGAACCTTACAAGGGTGAGCTGCCGGGCCGTACCAACGGCGTGCTGATCTCCAATGAACAGGGTGAATCGGTGGCGTACGCCATGTGGAACCTGGAAGACCGCGGCCCGATGGTCATCGACCCCGGCGTCAAGGTCTATCAGGGCATGATCATCGGCATCCATTCCAGGGACAACGACCTCGAAGTCAACGTGCTCAAGGGCAAGAAGCTGACCAACATCCGCGCCGCCGGCAAGGACGAGGCGGTGAAGCTGACACCGCCGATCCGCATGACGCTGGAACGCGCGCTGGCCTGGATCCAGGACGACGAGCTGGTCGAAGTGACGCCGAAGACCATCCGCCTGCGCAAGCTCTATCTCGATCCGAACGAGCGCAAGCGTTTTGAGAAGTCGGCGAAAGTGGTCGGCGCGGCGTAAAAGGCAATACCGCGCAATGAGCGGTAAACTCGTCACGGCTGTCATATACGACAATCGACCCGAGGCCGAAGTTTGCGTGTCGATGCTCGACGCGTATGGAATTTATGCTCTCGCGAATTATCTTCTCGACACGGGCAGGCTTGGCTTGATCCATGTGCAAGTCGCCGACAGCGATCTCGATGCGGCCAAGGGTTTGATTGGCTCGGCCTCCAAAGAGGGCGACTGACCCTTGGCCGTAACTGTCTCTGATTACGGATTCCCTTGCCGTCGCCTCATCCACCTGCAGCCGAAATGATTTCGTCCCGGTCTGGTTCGCCAGACAGGTGGATCCGGATCGCCGTTCCCGCCCGCGCCGGCCGGCGCAAGGCTTTGGCCCCGTCCGGACCAATGACCAGCAATCGTTTCTCTTCCCAAACCTGAAGCCGCGATCGCGAGACACCGAGTTCGCTGGCCAGCAACCGATCGAGCCGCAGCGTTGTCGGCATTTCGAGCCAGAGCTGAAGTTCGAGAGCGCTGGTATTTTCCGGCCTGTCCCCGAGCACCTGCTTATGAACGATGGCTTCAGGAAACTCCTCGACGCGCCCGATCCTGCTTCGCAATGCGGCAACATCGAAAGCATGGCGCCGCGCCAGGACCGGATCATTGCTTTCGAGCGCCTGCAATATTGCCGGTTCGATATCGCGGCGGCTGCAGCGCTCCAGAATGCCGAAATTCCAGGAATTGTCGCAGTCGATGCAGCGGTAGATCAACCAGGCGTCAATGCGCTTGCCGTTGGCATTGACCCGGAATTTGCCGCTGCAGCGATAGGCTTTCAGGCCGCCGCAGCGATTGCAGTTGAGGTGAGGTCGAGGTGCGGTCTTGGGTGTGATCGCCCAGCGGATACGCAGTATCGAAGGCATGCCGAAAAGCCCTTCCCGTCGGGAAGTTCGTCAGATCGGCGATATCGAGAACCCTTGCGGGCACGGCGTGGCGAGAGACTGCGGCAGTTGGAAATCAGGTGTCGCGGGTGGTTATGCGCGACAGCGGTTCAGCAGTGCCAAACCGGCCTCGAACCGCCACCCGAGGAACACATGATGTGAAAACAGGCATCGCGGCTGCGACGCCCTGCTCTGTGTTGGGGGAGTTGACGAGACCGGAGGTTACGCAGGCAAAGTGAAGCTCGGAAAGGATTTCGGAACGACATCTCTAGCCGTGAGGTGCCTGGCCGACAAGCCTTCTTTCGGTAGACGCTACCGTCGCCGGAACAGTTGGGTTATGTTGAACGACCCAAACATTTCAAACGAGACCGCGTCATGCATTTCACGTCGCTGCTGATTTTTGCCGGCGCCCTGCTTGTTGCAGCCGGCTCGCCCGGCCCATCGATCGCCGCTCTTGTGGCGCGGGTCATCTCGAAAGGGTTTCGCGACGTGTTTCCGTTCCTGCTTGCCATGTGGATCGGCGAAGCGATCTGGCTGTCCCTGGCGGTGTTTGGCCTCGCCGTGGTGGCGCAGACGTTCCACTTTGCCTTTGTCGTCGTGAAGTGGGTCGGCGTCGCCTATCTCGGCTGGCTTGCCTGGAAGATGTGGACGGCGCCGGTCGAGGCCAAGGAAGGTTCGCTGCCGCGCGAAGATTCGCCCGTCAAGCTGTTCTTTGCCGGCATGGCGGTGACGCTCGGCAACCCCAAGATCATGATGTTCTACCTGGCGCTGCTGCCGACCATCATCGACCTCGGTTCGGTCAGCATGATCGGCTGGGTCGAGCTGACCGCGACCATGGCCGTTGTCCTGGTCGCTATCGATTTGACCTGGGTGCTCGCCGCATCACAGGCGCGCAAGCTGCTCAAAAGCAAGCGGGCGATGAAGATCGCCAACCGCGTCAGCGCCGGAACCATGGCCGGCGCTGCGGCGGCTATCGCGGCGCGGTCCTGAGCCGGCGCGTCAACCCATTTCGATTATCGGCGCAATCTCGACGCTGAAACCCGGGTCCGTCAGGATAGGACAATCCTTGGCTTTGCCGACGGCATCGTCGATGTCTTTCGCTTCGATGATGGTGTAACCGGCGGTCGGATTGCTACCGCCATTGTTCTCGACCTTGCCGCCGGGCAGCAGGGTCTTCGACATGCCGACTGGATTGCCACCGTCGACCACGGCTGAGCCAAGCTTGCCGTACCAGCCGTTCCAGGCATCCATCGCTGCCTTCCGTTCGGCCTCCTCGGTCGGCATCTTGCCCGAGCCGTGATAGACGTAGAGAAATTTCGCCATGTTCTCCTCCTTTGATCGGCGGCATCGAACCGGCATGCGGTCATGCCGCATGCCGATCATCGGACCAAACCGGCAAACAAGCAACGAGAATGCGAAGTAGCTAATATAATGTGCGGTTGGCTCGCAACGGCGGTGCCCTATCGCGCCATCGCATGGTATTCATCGTTCGGCCGCATGTCGATTGCCGATGCCAGCCGGTTCGACATGTTGAAGAACGCCGCGGTCGAGGCGACGTCCCAGATGTCGCGGTCGGAAAAGCCGACTTGCCGCAGCGCCGCCCGGTCCGCTTCGACGATCTTTGCCGGCTGCCCGGTCAGCTTCACCGCGAATTCGAGCATGGCGCGTTGCCTGTCCGACAGCTCGGCGGCGCGAAAATTCATCACCATCATCTCGCCGAAGGCCGGGTCGCCGGAAAGCTGGCGCACCGCCGCGCCATGCGCGACCAGGCAATAGTAGCAATGGTTGATCGACGAGACGGCCACCGCGATCATCTCGCGCTCGAGTTTCGACAGGCCGGATTCACCCAGCATCAAATCATTGTACATGTCGGTGAAAGCGCGCAGCTTCTTCTCGTCGAAGGCATAGGCGAGCAGCACATTGGGAACGAGGCCGAGCTTCTCCCGGCACTTGGCGAAATAGGCCTTGGTCGCGTCGCTCAGCTCCGCCGGTGCCAGGTCAAGCGCGGTAATTTTCTCCGTCATGGCGGATTTCTCCTCGTTTTCGCCAGGCTGCCGGTGAATTTCGACATTTCGTCGCAAGCCGTCAAACCTTTGTCGCCAAATACCCGTCATCTGTTAGCATAGCCGCAAAAACATGTGACGGGAGGGACTCATGGCCAGCGTAAAGTCAGCGAGCCGGTTGAAAAAAGCCGGCGTGACGAGGGGTGAAGCCGCGGGTGGCGAAAAGCCCGGCAGGCTTGCCGACTACTTGCTGGCCCGAGCTCCGGCCGAAGATGTCGCCGCCTACGACGTCATCGATCTCGAACGCGCTGCCGAACTCGCCGGCCGCGCAGTGGCCAGGCACAAGAAGGACGACTGCGTCGTTGCTATAGACGTTGATTCCGGTGTCGTCCGCCAGCGCCGGCCGATGACGGTGATCACCGTCGTCAACGACAACATGCCGTTCCTGTTCGATTCCGTCCTCGGCGAGATTACAGAAAGCGCCGGCGAGCCGCTGCTGGTTACCCATCCGGTCATAGTCGTCAGGCACGGCAAGAACGGCGTCGAGGAAATCCTCGGCGATGGCGGTTATGCCAAGGGCGACCACAGCCATGACCGACTGAGCGTCATCCATGTCCATATCGGCCGCCTTTCGGCCGAGCAGGCCGAAGGCCTGGCCGCACGCCTGACGAAGCTGCTCGGCCAGGTGCGAGCCGCCGTCACCGACTGGAAGCCGATGCTTGCCCGCCTCGACCAGGCGATCTCGGAATTCCGCTACTCGCCAGTGCCGCTCGACAAGGCCCATGTCACCGAGGCGATCGCCTTCCTCGAATGGCTGCGCGACGACAATTTCACCTTTCTCGGCATGCGCGAATTCAACTACACCGGCGGCGAGACGAGCGGCATGCTCGAGCGCGCCGAAAAGCCCGGCCTCGGCATCCTTTCCGATCCCGACGTGCTGGTGCTCAGGCGCGGCACCGAAGCGGTGAGCACGACGCCGGAAATCCGTGCCTTCCTGCATGGGCCGGAACCGCTGATCGTCACCAAGGCCAACGCCAAGTCATCGGTGCACCGCCGCATCTACCTCGACTACATTGGCGTCAAGACCTACACCGGCAAAGGCGTGCTTTCAGGCGAGCTCCGTATCGTCGGCCTGTTCACCTCGACTGCCTATACGCGCTCGGTGATGAAGATCCCCTACCTGCGCTCGAAGGCGGAAACCGTCATTGCCAAATCCGGCTTCAATCCAAGCGACCATTCCGGCAAAGCTTTGATCAACGTGCTGGAGAGCTATCCGCGCGACGAGCTGTTCCAGGTTCCGGTGCCGATCCTGCGCAAGCATGCCGAAGCCATACTGGGCTTGATCGAGCGACCGCGCGTCAGGGCATTGGTGCGTGTCGACCAGTTCGACCGCTTCGTCTCCGTGCTCGTCTTCGTGCCGCGCGACCGCTACGACAGCGTCGTGCGCGAGAAGATCGGCACCTATCTGAAGACCGTCTTCGAAGGCCGGCTGTCGGCCTATTATCCGGCCTTCCCGGAAGGCGGGCTGGCGCGCGTCCATTTCATCATCGGCCGCTCCGGCGGCAAGACGCCGAAGGTCGAGCAGGCGACGATCGAGGCGGCGATCCGCGACATCGTACGGACCTGGGACGATGCACTGCGCGAGACCGCGACAGAGACCGGCGCCGATGCGAGACTCACGGCCATCGCCTCGCGTTTTTCGGAAAGTTATCGCGACAGTTTTCCGCCGGCCGTGGCGCTTGCCGACGCCAGGCGCATCGCCAAGCTCGATGCGTCAAATCCGATCGCCATCGACTATTACCGTCACACCGTCCAGAAGCCGCATCAGGCGGCGCTGAAGATCTATCACCATGGCAGCCCGGTGGCGCTGTCGCGGCGCGTGCCCGTGCTGGAAAACATCGGTTTCCGCGTCATCAGCGAGCGCACTTTCGAGGTCGGCGACATTCAATCCGGCATGGTCTTCATCCACGACATGGAACTCGAGAACAGCTACGGCAGGCCGATCGACCTCGGCAATGGCGGCGCGCTGTTCGAGGATGCGTTCCTTTCCGTCTGGCGCGGCGATGTCGACAATGACGGCTATAACGGCCTTGCCCAGACCGCCGGCCTGTGGTCGGGCGAGATCACCGTCCTGCGCGCCTATGGCCGCTATCTGCAGCAGGCCGGCATCCCGCAGAGCCAGGATTTCATCGCCGCCGCACTCAACCGTTATCCCGAGATCGCCCGCGGCCTGCATGCGCTGTTTGTCGCCCGCCTCAGCCCGACGGCCGAGACGGAAGGCGTCGTTCAGGCCAAACATCTGAAAGCCAAGATCACGGATGCGCTGGAAGACGTTCCCAACATTGACGACGACACCATCATCCGCCGTTATCTGAACCTGATCGAAGCCTCGCTGCGCACCAATCATTTCGTTTCCGATACGAAACAGAAAGGCCAATCGCTGGCGATCAAGCTCGATTCGCAATCGGTCGACGGGCTGCCGGCGCCGCGGCCATGGCGGGAGATCTTCGTCTACGGCTCCGAGGTCGAGGGTGTGCATCTGCGCTTCGGCCCGGTCGCGCGTGGCGGCCTGCGCTGGTCGGACCGTGCGCAGGACTATCGCACCGAGGTGCTCGGCCTGGTCAAGGCACAGCAGGTCAAGAATGCGGTGATCGTGCCGGTTGGCGCCAAGGGCGGCTTCTACCCGAAAAAGCTGCCGATGAGCGCCGGGCGCGACGCAATTTTCGAGGCCGGCACGGCCGCCTACAAGAATTACGTTTCCAGCCTGTTGTCGATCACCGACAATATCGGGCTGGACGGCGTCATCCCGCCAGCCGGCGTCGTGCGGCGCGATCAGGATGATCCGTATTTCGTCGTCGCCGCGGACAAGGGCACGGCGACCTTCTCGGACATCGCCAACGCCATCAGCGAAAGGCACGGCTTCTGGCTCGACGACGCTTTCGCCAGCGGCGGTTCGGCCGGCTACGACCACAAGAAGATGGGCATCACCGCCAAGGGCGCCTGGGAAGCGGTCAAGCGGCATTTCCGCGAGATGAACCGCGACATCCAAACCACGCCGTTCACCGCCATCGGCGTTGGCGACATGTCAGGTGACGTGTTCGGCAACGGCATGCTGCTGTCGGAGCAGACCCGGCTGATCGCCGCCTTCGATCATCGCGACATCTTCATCGATCCCGATCCCGACATGGCGGCTTCGATGGCCGAGCGCCGGCGTATGTTCGCTCTCGCCCGCTCAAGCTGGCAGGATTACGACAAGACGAAGCTGTCCGAAGGCGGCATCATCGTCTCGCGCAGCCAGAAGTCGATCACCTTGCCGGCCGCCGCGGCTGCAGCTATCGGCCTCGGCAAGACAACGGCCACGCCGGTCGAGATCATGAGTGCCATCCTCAAGGCGCCGGCAGATCTTTTGTGGTTCGGCGGCATCGGCACCTATGTCAGGGCATCGGGCGAGACCAACCAGGACGTCGGCGACCGTGCCAATGACGCGATCCGCATCACCGCGCTCGACCTGCGTGCCAAGGTCATCGGTGAAGGCGCCAATCTCGGCGTCACGCAGCGGGCGCGCATCGAATTCGGATTGAATGGCGGCCGCTGCAACTCAGATGCGATCGACAATTCGGGCGGCGTGAACTGCTCAGACGTCGAGGTCAACATCAAGATCGCGCTGGCTTCCGCCATGCGAAAGGGATCGCTGACGCGGCCGTCGCGCAACAAATTGCTGGCCGAGATGACCGACGAGGTCAGCGCCCTGGTGCTGTCCAACAATTACCAGCAGACGCTGGCGCTGTCCCTTGCTCGCAAGCGCGGCCTTGCCGACATTGCCCATCAGAGCCGCTTCATGGAGGCGCTCGAGGCGCGCGGGCTGCTCGACCGTGCCGTCGAGACGCTGCCGTCGCCGGCGGCTGTTGCCGAGCGCGAAGCGCGCGGCGAGCCGCTCACCCGGGCCGAGCTCGGCGTGCTGCTTGCCTATGCCAAGATCGTGCTGTTTTCCGATATCGTCGCCAGCGACGTGCCGGACGATCCGCATTTCGACCGCGACCTGATGGGTTACTTTCCCGACGGCATGGCAAAGAAATATGCGGCGGAAATCCACGGCCATCGCCTGCGCCGCGAGATCATCGCCCGTGTCGTCGCCAATGATCTGGTCAATCGCGGCGGCCCGTCCTTCGTCAACAGGCTGCAGGAAGCGACCGGGCGCAGTGCCGCCGATGTCGTGCGCACCTTCGCCGTGGTGCGGGATGGCTTTGCACTGCCGGCGCTCTATCGCCAGATCGACGCGCTCGACAACCAGATCGACGGACAGATCCAGCTCGACCTCTATCAGGCGGTCAGCCGGCTGATCTATGTGACCAGCGGCTGGTACCTGAAGAACGATGCCGACACTGCACTGCTCGGGCAGCGGATTGCCGAGTTGCAGGATGCGCGCAAGGCGCTGGAGCCGAAGCTCGTTTCGCTGCTGCCGGCCTTCTCGCGCGAGCGGATCGAGGAGCGGCGGCACAGCCTGTCGAAGGGCGGCGCGCCCGAGAGCCTTGCCGAGCAACTGGCGTTGACCGATGTGGCGGAACTCATCCCCGACATAGCGCTGACGGCGCGGACGGCAAATGCCGGCATCGTCGCTGCCGCCAAGGCGTTTTTTGCAGTCAGCGATGTCTTCCGCATCCCGCGCGTCGAAGATGCGGCGCGCTCGATCACGCCCTCGGATTATTACGATCAACTGGCGCTTTCCCGCGCCACCGACACGATCGGCGCGGCCAGGCGCGGCATCGCGGTGGCGGCGCTGACCGGCCATGCCGAGGCGGCGGATCCGGTGACGGCATGGTTGGAGGCCGGCGGCGAACGGGTCGGACGCATCCGCGAGCGGTTGCAGGCTCTGACCGAGGGCGGCGACATCACCGTGTCGCGGCTGTCGGTGGCATCCGGCCTGATGAGTGATCTGACGCAGCTGTGAGACGTCTTCCATATCGCGCGGGATTGCCGGCAAGAACCGCGCTATAGAGCAAACGGCGCGCTGCTTTGGGGGGCGCCGGACCATGATCCCAAAAAGTGACGATCGGCTTTTGGACAAGATCGTGCTCAACAAGAAGACGGAGCATCATTCCGATTCGATCGGCATGGAGCAAGCTCCAGCGGAGGGACATGGCTGAGATGGCAGTGCAGCGGGCATCGGGACGCGGCATCTGGGGATGGATGCTGTTCGACTGGGCGGCACAGCCGTTTTTCACGGTCGTTACCACCTTCATCTTCGGTCCTTATTTCGTCTCGCGTATGGCCAGCAATCCGGAGACCGGGCAAGCGGCCTGGGGCTATTGCATTGCCGCCGCCGGCCTCGTCATTGCCGTTTTGTCGCCGGTCCTCGGCTCGATCGCCGATCAGACCGGACCACGCAAACCGTGGATAGCCTTCTTCGCCGCGGTCAAGATCACCTGCCTCACCCTGCTGTGGTTTGCCGCGCCCGGCTCTGATCTTTTTCTGGTCGTGGCGTTGTTCTCGCTGGCGTCGGTCGCGGCGGAATTCTCGACCGTGTTCAATGATTCGATGATGCCCCGCCTGGTGCCGAAGAGCGACATCGGCAGGATCTCGAACATGGCCTGGGGACTCGGCTATCTCGGCGGCATGATCGCACTGATCTTCGTCGTTACCGTCATGGCCGGCTCGCCTGAAACCGGCAAGACCGTCGTTGGGCTCGACCCGATCTTCGGCCTCGACCCCAGGCTCGGCGAGGACGCGCGCGCTACCGGGCCGTTGTCGGCGGGCTGGTATTTCCTGTTCATCCTGCCGATGTTCTTCTTCACGCCTGATGCGATCAAAGGCATTCCAATCGGGCCGGCGGTGCGCGAAGGCCTGTCGGAACTGAAGTCGACGCTGGCCGAAGTGCGCAAGCGCAGCGGCATTTTTCGCTTTCTCGTCGCCCGTATGATCTATCAGGACGGCGTCAATGCACTGCTGGCGCTGGGCGGAACGTTTGCGGCGGCAATGTTCCATTGGTCGATTACCGAGATCGGCCTGTTCGGCATCATCCTCAACGTCGTTGCCATCGTCGGCTGCCTGGTTGCCGCACGCCTCGACACAGCGCTGGGTTCCAAGACCATAGTGATGATTTCGCTGGTCATGCTGAGCATTGCCACGATCGGCATCGTTTCGACCGGACCGGGCTATACGCTGTTCGGCGCCTGGGTGATGCCCGGACTGGATGGTGGCGGATTGTTCGGCACGGCGGCGGAAAAAGCCTACATTTTCTACGGCCTGCTGATCGGGCTTGCTTTCGGCCCGGTGCAGGCATCGTCGCGCTCCTACATGGCGCGCAGCGTCTCCGCTGCCGAATCGGGCCGCTATTTCGGCATCTATGCGCTGGCCGGCCGGGCAACCAGTTTTGCCGCACCCTTCATGGTGGCCACGATCACCCTGGCCAGCGGCTCGGCGCGGCTCGGCATGGCGGCGATCGTGCTGTTCCTTGGCGCCGGCATGGCGATCCTGATCGGCACGCCCTATCCGGCAGATCGGCCGGCGGAGTGAGCTGCTCTTGCCTTCTCCCACAGCGGGAGGGTAACGCGTTCAATGCCGGAAATGCCTCACTCCGGTGAAGACCATGGCAATGCCGTGAGCGTCGGCGGCGGCGATGACATCGTCGTCGCGCATCGAGCCGCCGGGCTGGATGACGGCGGTGGCGCCGGCTTCGATTGCCGACAAAAGCCCGTCCGCGAACGGGAAAAAGGCATCCGAGGCGACGACCGAGCCCCTGGTCAAAGGCTCCGTCAGGCCGGCAGCCTCGGCCGCGTCGAGCGCCTTGCGCGCCGCGATGCGCGAGGAATCGACCCGGCTCATCTGGCCGGCGCCGATGCCGACTGTAGCGCCATCCCTGGCATAGACGATGGCGTTCGACTTGACGTGCTTTGCCACGCGAAAAGCGAATTTCAGATCGGCCAATTCGGCCGGCGTCGGAGCGCGCCTGGTCACCACTTTCAGCTCGAGGTCATCCACCACCGCGTTGTCGCGGCCCTGGACCAGCAAACCGCCGGCAACCGATTTCAAGCCAAGGCCCGCCGCGCGCGGGTCGGGCAGGCCGCCGGTGACCAGCAGGCGTAGGTTCTTCTTGGCGGCAATGATGCGGACTGCTTCTTCGGACGCCTCCGGTGCGATGATCACTTCGGTAAAGGTCTTGACGATCTCTTCGGCGGTTCCGGCATCGAGGATGCGGTTCATGGCGACGATGCCGCCGAAGGCCGAGACCGGGTCGCAGGCCAGCGCCTTGGCATAGGCCGCCTGCAGCGAAGCGTCCTCAGCGACGCCGCACGGGTTGGCGTGCTTGATGATGGCAATTGCTGCGGAGCGCGACGGGTCGAACTCGCCGACCAGCTCGAAGGCAGCGTCGGTGTCGTTGATGTTGTTGTAGGAAAGCTGCTTGCCCTGAAGCTGGCGCGCCGTGGCGACGCCCGGCCGCCTGTCGCCGTTGACATAGAAGCCGGCGCCCTGATGCGGGTTTTCGCCATAGCGCATCACCGACTGCAGCTTGCCGCCGAAGGCGCGCCATGTCGGATGCTCGATCTCAAGCGCCTCGGCGAACCATCCCGAGATCGCCGCATCGTAGGTGGCGGTGCGGGCAAAGGCCTTGGCTGCCAGCTTCTTGCGGAAATCCAGCGACAACGACCCGAAATTCATCTCCAGCGCGTTGAGCACCGAGGCATAGTCATCGGGATCGGTGACGATGCCGACATAGGCGTGGTTCTTGGCCGAGGCACGGATCATCGCCGGGCCGCCGATGTCGATGTTCTCGACGATCGCCGCGTAGTCGGCGCCGGAGCGACGCACCTCTTCGAACGGATAGAGATTGGAGACGACGAGATCGATCGGCTCGATGCCGTGGTCGCGCATCGCTGCGGCGTGCTCGGGATCGTCGCGCACGCCAAGCAGTGCGCCATGCACCGACGGGTGCAGCGTCTTGACGCGGCCGTCCATGATCTCGGGAAAGCCGGTGAGCTCGGACACGTCGCGCACCGCCATGCCCGCCTCGGCAAGGGCCCTTGCGGTGCCGCCGGTCGAGACTAGCTCGACGCCGGCCGAAGCCAGCGCCCTGGCGAAATCGATCAGGCCGGTCTTATCAAAGACGGAAAGGAGCGCGCGACGGATGGGTACAAGGTCGGGCGCGGGAATGTTCTTGGCGGCGACGGCCATGGGCTGGCGGCCTTTCCAGTTCTGGTTGGAGAGCGTCCGCGGGCCGTAGCATATGAGGCCCGGAAATCAAGCCGCAAGACTTGATCAGTGTCTGCCGTTGCCACCGGCTTCAGCTTTTTCCGGACGGCCGGCGATGATGGTGCGCGTCAATTGCCAGTGGACCTCGGCAATTTCCGAGGCCTTGAACGCAAGCACGATCTGGCGGCTGCGGCGCGGGCCGCCAAGCCCTGCGAAATAGATCGATTCCTCGACCTCTGGCACCACTTCGGTAGAGGTAAACACCCAGGTGTCGGCATGGTCGGCGGCCAGCACCAGACGGTCATGCTCATCCTGGAGCAGGCTTATATCGGGATGGACATGGAAACGCACCGTGACGAAGTCACGTCCATTGTTGCGGATAGAAGCGCCGCCCGGGCGCAGGAAACGGTCCCTGCCGGCAAACACATTGCCTTCGGTCGATAATTTCAGCTCGCGCTCATGCAGGAAGCCGAAGCGCGCCACATAGCCGTCATGGCGGGCGATGAAGCCCTGGCTGCCCTTCTGGTCGGTGCGCTTGCAAGGTACATGCTGCGGTCCGCCGATCAAAGGCGTGCCGAGCAGGTCGTTGACGCGCAAGGAGTGATTGAAGCGCGCCGACGACGTGTCGTTGATGGTGGCGGTCGAGTGGGCGGCGGTGGCGCGGGCAAGCGGCCGGAACTCGGCGGCGCCATAAGTATCTATTCCGGCGTTGACGATATAGTGCTGGCGGCCCGACGACAATTCGAAGGCGAGGCATCCGGCGTGAGCGGCATTGGATACGTCGACGGGGGGCGGCGGGCCGGTATCGGCGATCACAGTGACACCGCCCATCGACAGGCGCTCATAACCCGAATGCGGCGCGTGCAGCAACGGTGCGCCGGCGGTGTCGTCGTGATGCAGGATGCTGGCGATACGGTCGTGAATGGTGGCGCCCATGCCGTTGAAGCGGGCAAGGCTGCCGTCCTGATGGCGAAAGAAGCGCAGTGCCGGCAGCATCCGGTCGATGGCGCCGATCAGGGCGGCCGGCGGCGTCTCGGCCTGATTGGCGTATGTCTGGCGCAACGGCAGAAGGTCGGCGAGGATTTCAAGCACGGTCATCGGATTACGCGAGATATGGCCGCCGTCAGGCAGGATCTGGCGGTCGAGCTCCTCGGCGAGATTGCGGGTAGCACCGCGTAGCGCCGAGGCCGGCGCCGGCAGCGACAAAGCGGCAAAGGCCAGCGCAATGCGGGCGCGCAGCCTGTCCTTGCCGTCCGGCATCTCGCGCACCATGGCGCGCAGATAGCGGATCTGGACGGCGAGCGATTTCAAGAACGCGCGGTAGAACGGAAATTCGGCGCCCTGCAACACGATCGAGGAATGCTGCAGCCAGGCAATGACACGCTTGGCCGTCGTGCCGGGCTCCCAGGCGACGCCGGAAATATGGCTGCCATGGATTGCAATCCAGTCGGAAACCAACGCCCGCGCGTTGGCGGCGGCGAGCTCGGTACCGGCGGCACGCATATGGCGCAGCCAGCGAAAGCCATGCAGCGTTTTTTGCCAGCCGGGATTGGGCACGTCGATCTGGAAGGGCGATTTGCCGCCGGTCTCGACCAGATGCCCCGAAAGCGGATAGCGGCCGTAATAGATCTCGAGCGCGATCTGAGGATCGGCGAGCCGCAGGTCCGGTGGGGCGATCAGGACGCGCTCCGGCGTGCGGCCTGAGTAGCGCCAGCGATAGAGTGGCCCGGCGCGCAAGCGCCGGCGCGTCTTGCGCCAGAACTCCCTCGCGACAAGCGTCCACAGACGCGTCGTGTTACCGGCAGCGATTGCCAAAACCCCTCCTGATCGTCCTCACCCAAGCACAAGTTTATATGATTCAAGAACTTGTGCGAAGGCGAATTCCGCGGCGGTGGGGCCGTTCAGCCTGTTTTCCATGCCTCCTCGCCCCATGAAGCCGGACGGCACTTCAAGATCGTCCCTTAGCCGGCTCTGCGCATGCGGGCGGCGAAGAAGCCGTCCAGCCCGGAGCGGCCCGGCGAGCCTAGCTCCAGATCGGCAGGCGTGGTGCGCAACGTGCCTTGCGGCGTCAGAAACGGGTCGATGCCGGCGATCTCACCCGGCCGAAGCGGGTCGTCGACAAAATTGCCGGCGAGAAAGTCGCGATAGAGCTCTTCGCCTTCCAGCGGATCGAGCGAACAGTTGGAAAAGACGATGCGTCCACCAGGCTTGACCAGGGTGACGGCGCGGGCAAGCAGCCGGCGTTGCAGGTCGGCCAGTTTTTCGACGTCGGCCGCCGTCTTCGTCCAGGGAACGTCGGGATGCCGCCGCACCGTCCCGGTCGAAGAGCATGGTGGGTCGAGGAGGACGGCGTCGAAGAGGTCCTTCGGCTCGTATTTGAGCAGATCGGCCTGGACGATCTCGGCGGCCAGACCGAGCCGTTCGAGGTTCTGCGTCAGCCGTGCCAGCCGCGTTTTGGACATGTCGAGCGCGGTGACGTGGGCGCCGGCGAGGATCAGCTGGGCGGTCTTGCCGCCCGGCGCGGCACAGAGGTCGGCGATTCGCAAACCATTGATGTCGCCGAACAGCCGGGCCGGCAGGCTGGCCGCTGCATCCTGAACCCACCAGGCGCCTTCCCCAAAGCCGGGCAGTTCGGTCACGGAAGCGCTGAGCTTTTCCACCCGCACCGTGCCGGTCGGCAAGACAAAGCCGCCGAGCCGTTCGGCCCACAGCGCCGGGTCCGACTTGACCGAGAAATCGACCGGTGCCTCATGGCGATGGGCGAGCAGTATCTGCCTGGCCTTGTCGAGGCCGTAGACCGTTTTCAAACGGTCGGAAAACCATTTTGGCGCCTCGTCGGTAGCGGCACGTGCTGCGGCGAGCTCGTCCTGCTTGGCCCGCGCCACCGTGCGCAGCACGCCGTTGACGAGGCCGGAAAAGCGCGCCGTGCGCGGATCGGACTTGGCGTGTGTCACGGCGAGGTCGACGGCGGCGCTGTCGGGAACATCGAGGAACAGGATCTGCGCTGCCGCCACATGCAAAATGTGCGAAAGCGCCGTGGCGTTGGGCGGCAGCGGCTTTTCCAGGCGACGGGCCAAAAGGCCTGATATGGTCATGCGGTAGCGCAGGGCGGTGACCAGAATGGCGCGCACCAAGGCGCGGTCGCGCAGGTCGAGCGCCTTGTACTGCGGATGGCCGTTCTCTTGGTCGGTCAGCCCGTCGAGCGGCGTCCTCGCGTCTATAACCGCGGCAAGCAGGCGCGCGGCTGCCTTGCGCGCGGCGAGGCCGGCTACGGCCTCGCCGCTCGAATTGTGTTCACGATCGCCTGAAATTCCGTGCCGGCGCTTCGCTGAACTCACGACCACGGACCTTTGGGGCCGGTCGGATTGCGTCCCCAGGGATTGGGTCTCGGCTTGGCCGGCTCAGCCGGCCTCTCGGGCCGCGCGGCCCTGTCCCACGGACCAGACGACTGCTGCCCGGTCCCTTCCGGCGCCGGCCTTGGCGTCGCGGCCGCTTCGGGTGCGCCGGCCATTTCGCTCGCCATCCTCTGCAACGCGGCGATGCGGTTTTCTGTGCTCGGGTGAGTGGAAAACAAACTGTCCATGCGCTCGCCGGAAAGAGGATTGATGATGAAGAGATGGGCGGTTGCCGGATTGCGCTCGGCATCCGGGTTGCGGATGCGTTCGGCGCCCCGCGCGATCTTGTCAAGTGCCGAGGCGAGCCACAGCGGGTGTCCACAGATTTCGGCACCGCGCCGGTCGGCCTCATATTCGCGGGTGCGGCTCACCGCCATCTGCACGATCATGGCGGCCAGGGGCGCGACTATCATCGCCACCAGCACGCCGACGATGCCAAAGGAATTGTTATTGTCGCGGTTGCCGCCGAAAAAGAAGGCGAAATTGCCGAGCATCGAAATTGCGCCGGCAAAGGTGGCGACGATCGTCATGGTCAGCGTATCGCGGTGCTGCACATGGGCGAGCTCGTGTGCCATCACCGCCGCGACTTCTTCATGCGATAGCCGCTCGAGCAGGCCGGTGCTGGCGGCGACAGCGGCATTTTGCGGATTGCGGCCGGTGGCGAAGGCATTGGGCTGCGGATTGTCGATGAGATAGGTTCTCGGCATCGGCAGGCCGGCACGTTGCGCGAGACCCTTCACGATGGCGTAATATTCAGGCGCGTTGCGTTCGTCGACTTCGATCGCACGGTGCATCGACAGCACCATCTTGTCGGCGTTCCAATAGCTGAACAAATTGGTGCCGGCGGCGATCAGCAACGCGATCATCATGCCGCCGGATCCGCCGATGAGATAGCCGACACCCATGAACAGGGCCGTCATTGCGGCCAAAAGCATGGCGGTGCGAAGGGTGTTCATCGTCTGCTCCGTTCTGGCCCAACAAAGGGGTCGATCCTTGTGGGCCCATCGCTATATGATGGGAAACAGCGGTTCCCGTTTCAATCGGGGCCTGTTTCAATCTAGCGGAAGATCGCATGATCGACAAAACCAGCCAAACGCATGCTAACGGCTCGCCGCAAAAGCCGCTGACCCCGGCAGCCAGGCGCGCCTTGGTCGAGGCCGAGGCCCGGCGGGAGAAATATCGCGAGCAGGAAGCCACGCTGCCGAGGGAGATGGGCGGGCGCGGCGGCAAGGAGCCTGGCCGCTATGGCGACTGGGAGGTCAAGGGCCTGACCAGCGACTTTTAGCCCAGGCAGGGTGCTAGTCAAACAGGCAGCGCGGCCCGCTCCACTCCGATGGCAATCCAGCCGCTGGAATCGACGGCGATGCCGATCGCGTCATAGCCGGCGATGGTGGCATGCGGCGTCTCCAACGGATGCCGGTGCGTGGCGCTGATCACCACGACCGCAGCGCCCGCGGCTTCGGCCGCCGCTATGCCGGCCGGCGCGTCCTCGAAGACGAGGCAGTCGCCCACATCGACGCCGAGCCGTTCGGCCGCCAGCCGGAAGCAGTCGGGCGCCGGCTTGCCGCGCGATACATCCTCCGCCGCAACAATCACGGCGGGAGCCGGAATACCCGCGGCCTGCAGGCGCAGCAGGGCGAGCTCGCGCGGTGCCGAAGTGGCGATCGCCCAGCTTCCAGGCGGCAGCGACGCCAGGAAGGCCGCGGCGCCGGCAATCGGGCGAATGCCCTCGACATCGGCCGCCTCGGCCTGCAAAAGCGAATCGGCTTCGCGGGCAGGATCGACGCCTGGGAGCGCCAGCCGGCCGATGGTCTCGATCGCCCGCACGCCGTGGATGGTCGGCAGGAATGCGGCGACGTCAAGACCTTGCCGATGCGCCCACGCTGCCCAGACCCTTTCCGCTGCGGCGATCGAATTGAGAATCGTGCCGTCCATATCGAACAGGAAGGCCGCGAATTTTCTGCCTGCAAACATCGGTTTCCCGGGGTCATCTTGGAGGGATTATTTCGAAAGACGCGTGTCAATCGACCGTAACGTTGCCGCGTCCGTATGGGAAGCCGCGAGGCGTCGTTTTTGACGACCACAAGGAACCGCCACGCACTGTCCCGCGTTGATCGGCACTATCTTCCATGACGATCGCAGGGGAGGGCGATGCTGATTCGGCTCGGCTATGAAATTGCCATTGAATGCGTTGCAGCAACGCCGGTCGTTTCATTGCTCGATATCCACGGGGATCGCCAGGCCGACATCAAGCGGCAGACGCGCGTGCTGACCTCGCCGTCGGTCCCGACCAGGGTCTACCACGACCTTTTCGGCAATAGCTGCCGCCGCTTCACGGCGCCGGCCGGAAGCTTTCGCATCCTTTATGACGCGGTGGTCGAGGACAGCGGCGAGACGGACGAAGTCAACACGCTGGCGAGAGAAGTCCCGGTTGCCGAATTGCCGGACGAGGTGCTCGGCTATCTGCTCGGCAGCCGTTACTGCGAGACCGACCATCTCGGCGACCTGGCCTGGCAACTTTTCGGCCAGCTTCCACCGGGCTGGGCGCGGGTGCAGGCCATCGTCGACTATGTCCACAACCGCCTGTCCTTCGGCTACGGCTATGCGCGCTCGACCCGCACGGCGGCGCAGGCGCATGAGGAACGCGTCGGCGTCTGCCGCGACTTTGCCCATCTGGCGATCACGCTCTGCCGCTGCATGAACATCCCGGCCCGCTACGTGAACGGCTATCTCGGCGATATCGGCGTGTCCGCCGATCCGGCGCCGATGGATTTCTCGGCGTGGGTGGAAGTGTTCCTCGACGGCAGGTGGTACACTTTCGATCCTCGCCACAATGTGCCGAGGATCGGCCGCGTCGTCATCGCCCGCGGCCGCGACGCCACCGACGTGCCGCTGCTGCACAGTTTTGGCCCGCATCGGCTCACCCTGTTCAAGGTCTGGACGCACGAGCAGGAAGGTAATCTGTTCAAGCCGCCTTGTCGTGGCGTCGACAAGACGGTCAGCGCACGGATGCTGGCCTAGTCTTTCGGGACACATTCACAGTCCGTGTTTCCATTTCCCGCCACCGCGATCGTGCTGAACCGGTTCGATACATCTCGTCTGTACCGGATTGGGACGCAGTCCAGTCGTCCTGAATTGCGAGCCTGTTCGTGGTAAGCGCTTTGTCGACAAAGCCGTGCCGGCGCAGCTTTCGTTTACCCTCTGTTTACCCTGCCGCCGCTCGAAACCGTTTGGAAACAATGACCTGATCGCGGGCCGGTCGCTTTCCCGGGCCTGGCGGCGCGATCCGGCCGGATTCCTGCAATGCGCGTTCGGACAGCTGCAGGCTGTAGCGAATGGAGGCGGAAGGAATGCGGCGTTTCGGGGGTCTTGTTCAGACGATCGGCGGCTTTGCCGGGGATCGCAGCGGAAATTTCGCGGTCCTGTTTGGGATAATCGGCTCAGTGCTGGCACTGAGTGTCGGCTTTGCGGTCAACGTGTCCCAACTCTACAATGTAAAATCGAGCCTGCAAGGCGTGGTCGATGCAGCGGTCACCTCGACGGCCCGCGACCTGACAACCGGCGTCATCAGCGAGGCCGACGCCAGCAAATCGGTGCAGGCCTTTCTCGATGCCAACAGCACGGCGGGTATCCTCCAGGACAACCAGATCGTCCTCGACAATCTGGTTGTCGACAGGACAGCCAAGACTGTCCAGGCGGACGTCCATGTCAACGTCAACTACTATTTCCCGCTTTTCAGCACGGGTGGCATGCAACGCGTCCCCGCATCGACGACGGCGCTCTATTCGGACAAGCAGATCGAAGTCGCGATGATGCTGGACGTGACCGGGTCGATGGCCGGCCAGAAAATCATCGATCTGCGGGCGGCCGCGGCGAATGCTGTCGACAGCTTCCTGGGCGGCCAGGACCCCTCCAAGCCACGTGTGCGGGTTGCCATCGTGCCTTATGCCAATTCGGTGAATGCCGGTACACTTGCCGCCAGCAGCGTCTATGTGGAAACCACCGCCAGTCAACGCAAACAGGCGCCGGCCAATGACGCCGTGCAGTATGTCTCGGGCTTTATCCGTCCCGATAATTGCGCCACCGAGCGCAAGGGGACCTATCAGTATTCGGATGCGGGCCCCGACGTCAGCATGGTCAATCGCGACTACCTGCTGTCATCCTTCGCCTGGCAGACCGGCACCGCCGCCTGCCCGATCGCCGCGCTGATGCCGCTGACAGCGGATGCGACGGCGCTCAAGACGGTCATCAAGAATTTCGTCGCCTCCGGCGGCACCGCCGGCCATATCGGCGTGCAGTGGACCTGGTACATGCTTTCGGAAAACTGGGGCAGTGTGATGAAAGCCTCGGAACGGCCGGCCAAGATGGATCCAAAGAAGGTTGCCAAGATCGCGATCCTGATGACCGATGGCGAATTCAACCTGTCCTACTTCGATGCGAGCACGGTCAGCGACGTCTACAATGACGCCGGCAAGGAGCCGACCCGCACGGCCGCCAAGAAACTTTGCGCTGCCATGCGCGACAAGGGCATCGAGGTCTTCACCATTGGGTTTGACCTAAACGAAACGAATGCCAAGGCGA
Source organism: Mesorhizobium sp. M0633 (assembly GCF_040320645.1). Taxonomy (NCBI): domain Bacteria; kingdom Pseudomonadati; phylum Pseudomonadota; class Alphaproteobacteria; order Hyphomicrobiales; family Phyllobacteriaceae; genus Mesorhizobium; species Mesorhizobium sp. M0633. The sequence goes on along the minus strand of NZ_JAMYQC010000035.1, from coordinate 41,733 downwards.
CGCTCCAGGATTGCGCGAGCCCGGACACCGCCAAGATCAAGCACTTTTATCAGGCGGCCAATGGAACGGAACTCAACCAGGCTTTCCAGGATATAGCGCGCAACGTCGAGATGTTAACCGTAACCAAATAGGGGACAACAGCCCAAAAAGGAAAGGCCGCCGCTTCTCGCGAAGCCGGCGGCCTTCCGTGTTTCCGTCCATGGCGCGGCTCCTGGCGGCGACCCTGGTCGCCAGCCGCGCATCTCGCGCCTTAGCGGGAAGACTGCTTCCCGAAAGTGCGATCCGCTGAGGCCACGTTCTGGAAAACGAAATCACTCGACATCGGATCACCTCCTTTCGATTTGTTGAACACTCCCTCATGATGGGGTGTCATCCGGCAAATGGCAAGGCGCGGCACCCGAAAATCCTGAACAAGCCTGCTTGTGCACTCGGGCGGCTTGCGGCCGGCCGATCGGGCAGGCAAGATCGAGCCGCTATTGTTCCGGGCCACTATTTTGCCGGGTAAGGGAGGACGGGATGGAGGCAGCCGAGAGAGCGGCCCGGATTGTTCGGACGGTCATCGAGACGCTGAAGCCGGGTTTTGCGGTGAGGCTGTGGACAGGCGAGCGGATCGGCCCGGCTGCCGGCCCGGTGCTCACCATCAACGACCAGGACATCGTCTGGCAGATCGTACGTCGGCCCTCTTTATCGACGCTGATCGAGATGTGGATTGCCAAGGCGGTCGACGTCGAAGACGGATCGCTGTTCGATTTCTACGCCTTGCCCACGCACGGCAAGCTCAGGACGAAGCTCAAGACATTGCCGAAGCTGGCGATCCTGCGCGACCTGCCGGCGGTGCTGTTTTCGCGAAAACAGATGACGACGCGAACCGATCTTTCCGGCCGCAATCCTTTCGTCAGCGGTTCGAGCAAGGAGGCGATCGAGCATCATTACGACATTTCCAACGCATTCTACCGGCTCTTCCTCGACGAACGCATGGTCTATAGCTGCGGCTACTTCAAGGATTTCGCCAACGATATCGATCAGGCCCAGAGAGACAAGCTCGACCATATCTGCCGCAAGCTTCGGCTGAAGCCCGGCGATAGATTGCTCGACATCGGCTGCGGCTGGGGAGCGATGCTCATCCATGCGGTGAAGAATTATGGCGTCGTCGGCCACGGCGTTTCGCTATCGGAAGCACAGACCGAGCTCGCCCGTGAACGCATCCGCGCCGAGGGGCTGGAGGACCGCATCACCATCGAGATAAAGTCCTATGCCGAGCTGTCCGGCTCCTTCGACAAGATCTCGTCGATCGGCATGTTCGAGCATCTGGGGCTTGCCAACCATGCGGCCTATTTCTCGAGGATCCATCGCCTGCTCAAGCCGGGCGGCATCTATCTGCACCACGCCATCACCCGGCGCGACAAGGGCAGCTTGAAGAAGACGCTGCGCAAGGGGCCGGAATTCAAGGCGCTGATCAAATACATTTTTCCGGGCGGCGAACTCGACACGATCGGCATGACGCTCGGCAATCTCGAGGCCCACGGCTTCCTCGTCTACGACGTCGAAAATTTGCGCGAGCACTATGCGCGCACCTGCAGGCTATGGGCCGAGCGCCTCCACGCACGCTTCGACGAAGCTATCGCCGAGGTCGGCGAAGCCAAGGCGCGGCTCTGGCTGCTTTATCTCACCGGCTGCTCGATTACCTTCGAACGCGCCTCGGCGCAGGTTTTCCAGACCGTCGCCACAAGGCGCGCGCGTGGGCCGAGCGGCCTGCCGCCGACGCGGGCGGATTTGTACCGATAGCTACAGGAGGCGCATCGTGGCGCCGATCTCGACGCGGGCCGGTCGATCGACGGTGCAGTAGACGCCGAGGTTATGGGCGTTGTGGCGGACCAGGCTGCGCAGGATTGCCGGGTCGTGGTCGAACCCGTCCTGGCCAATGATGGTGAAGCCGCAGCGGCGGCACGGCTCGGAGATGGTCAGGAGCAGGTCGCCGATCGCCAGCTTGCGCCCGATCCATTCCGTCTCGGGGAACGACCCCTCGACCTCCGGCACATCGACGACGATGTTGGGGCGGAAGCGGCGCGCGTCGGCGGTGCCCTTTGGATGCAGCACTTTCAAACGCGCCAGTGAGGCGGTGGTCAGCAGATGAATAGGGGCTTTGACGTAGCGTTCCGTCAGCAGAGGGCCGGCGTAATCCGGAGCCGCATTTTCCCGACGGAACGGCCGGATGGAAGCCGCAAAGCCGAGATAGGCGCAAATGGCGCGATCACTTTGCGCGCCAGGTGCCGAAAGCCAGCGTCCGTCGGGGATGGCGACCTCCAGCCTGCCGGCCTGCGACAGCCGGGTGCGGATGCGGGGCACCTTGTGCCATTTCGCTTCGCGGTCGGGCCGTGCGATTTCATCGGTCGAGGTATCGACAAGACCAAACAGGCGGTCGCCTTCGACGGTATGCCGGTCGACGGAGATCGCCTGCTGAAACTCGCCGGCGAGCGAGCTCGCGGGATAGCGCCAAAGCTCGGTGACGGCGCCCAATGCGGGTTGCATCAGCCCTTCTTGTTTTGCCGGTTGGCGATCAAGTCGTCGACGACCGCCGGATCGGCCAGCGTCGAGGTATCGCCGAGCGCGGCAAAATCATCCTCGGCGATCTTGCGCAGGATGCGTCGCATGATCTTGCCGGAACGGGTCTTCGGCAGGCCGGGCGCGAACTGGATCTTGTCGGGCGAAGCGATGGCGCCGATCTCCTTGCGGACATGGGCGATGAGTTGCTGGCGCAATTCCTCGCTTGGCGTTTCGCCGGCCATCAGCGTGACGTAGCAGTAGATGCCCTGGCCCTTGATATCGTGCGGGTAGCCGACGACGGCGGCCTCCGAGACCTTCTCATGCGAAACCAGCGCCGATTCGACCTCGGCGGTGCCCATGCGGTGGCCGGAGACGTTGATGACGTCGTCGACGCGGCCGGTGATCCAGTAGTAGCCGTCAGCGTCGCGGCGGCAGCCGTCGCCGGTGAAGTACCTGCCCTTGTAGGTCGAGAAATAGGTCTGCACGAAGCGGTCGTGATCGCCATAGACGGTGCGCATCTGGCCCGGCCATGAGTCGGCAATGCAAAGATTGCCGCTGGCTTCGCCTTCCAGTACCTTGCCGTCGGCGTCGACCAGCTGCGGCTTGACGCCAAAGAAGGGCCGCGTCGCCGAACCCGCCTTGAGGTGGGTGGCGCCCGGAACCGGCGTGATCATGATGCCACCGGTCTCGGTCTGCCACCAGGTGTCGACGATCGGCACCTTGCCGTTGCCGACGACGTTGAAATACCACTCCCAGGCTTCCGGATTGATCGGCTCGCCGACGGTGCCGAGCACGCGCAGCGACTTGCGCGACGTTTTGGTGACATGGGCATCGCCGGCGCCCATCAGCGCGCGCAGCGCCGTCGGCGCCGTGTAGAAGATGTTGACCTTGTGCTTGTCGATCACGTCCCAGAAACGCGACTGCGACGGGTAGTTCGGCACGCCTTCGAACATCAGCGTGGTGGCGCCGTTGGCGAGCGGCCCGTAGACGATATAGCTGTGGCCGGTGACCCAGCCGACATCGGCGGTGCACCAGTAGATATCGCCCTCATGATAGTCGAAGACATATTGGTGGGTCATCGAGACATAGACGAGATAGCCGGCGGTGGTGTGCAGCACGCCCTTCGGCTTGCCGGTCGAGCCGGATGTGTAGAGGATGAACAGCGGGTCCTCGGCGTTCATCTTCTCGGGCTTGCATTCGGCCTTAACCGTGGCGACCTCGTCATGGTACCAGACGTCGCGCCCGGCGGCCCAGCCGGTCTTGCCGCCGGTGCGGCGCACGACCAAGACCTTTTCTACTTTCGTTCCGGCCTTGGCGGCGATCTCGATCGCCTTGTCGGTGTTCTCCTTCAGCGGGATAGTCTTGCCGCCGCGCAGGCCTTCGTCGGCGGTGATGACGAAGGTCGACTTGCAGTCGTCGATGCGTCCGGCCAGCGCATCCGGCGAAAAGCCGCCGAAGACAACCGAATGAATGGCGCCGATGCGCGTGCAGGCGAGCATCGCATAAGCGGCCTCCGGGATCATCGGCATGTAGATGGTGACGCGGTCGCCCTTCTTGACGCCGTGCTTCTTCATCACATTGGCAAGGCGGCAGACATGTGCGTGAAGTTCGTTATAGGTGATCTTCCTGTCGTCGTAGGGATTGTCGCCTTCCCAGATGATGGCGGTCTGTTCGCCGCGCTTCTTCAGATGCCGGTCGATGCAGTTCCAGGAAACGTTTGTCTGGCCATCCTCGAACCATTTGACCGAAACCTTGCCGTCGAAGGACGTGTTCTTGACCTTGCTGTAGGGCTTGAACCAGTCGATGCGCTTGCCGTGCTTGCCCCAGAACTTGTTCGGGTTCTTGACGCTGTCGGCGTACCATTTCTGGTAGGTGTCATTGTCAATCAGCGCGTTCTTCTTCCACGCCGGCTGGACGCGATGGACATGAACATCGGACATTTCTTCGCCTTCCTCCCCAAAACCAAACCGCCGGCTTGACCGCCGGCAGGATCGCGGCGATGCGGCCGCGAATTCGCGCGCATTATTAACAGTTCGGCGGTGACGGCAACATTAGACGTTGGATTCGCGCGGCGGGATGCCGCAGGTGCCTTGCCGGGCGATGTCAGCACTCTCGTGAGGCGGCTGCTAAGCGCATGTTTTTGCGGGAAAAATCTGGTTCGATCGTAGAAATATCAATAGACGAATAAGCAAATGGGGTGCACAATTTCAAGCTGGGAGGAAGGAGAATCAACCAGGGGACCGCAATGCGCGACCATTCAGAAATGGACCTGATGCTCAAGGGTTATGGCTTGACCACGGCCAAGATTCTTTATCACTTTCCAGATCATCCGCATCTGCTGCAGAGCTTCATCTGGCAGGATTACGACATCGCCCCGAAATTTCCGGTGCTGATCCGCTTCATCGAGTTCTGGAAGGCCAAGCTCGAAGGCCCGCTGCATTCGGTCAGCTACACGCACCAGAAGCTGATCGCGCCGAACGAATGGCGCAAGGTCGACGGCGAGTTCGTTCTGCATTAGCCGGGCGGGCGGCAGCCTGGGAGCCGCCGCCCAGCTTTTGGAGCGTCAGACTGCGGGCGGGTTCAGCCGGGCAAAACCCTCCTGCCGGCGATAGGGAAAATACGGATAGGGTGCGGTGACCTCACTTGCCGTGTCGAGCTTCTTCATCTGCTCGGCTGTCAATGACCAGCCGACGGCGCCGAGATTCTGGCGCAATTGCTCCTCGTTGCGCGCGCCGACGATGACGGAGGCGACGGTCGGCCGCTGCAGCAGCCAATTGATGGCGATCTGCGGTATGGTCTTGCCGGTTTCCTCGGCGACAGCATCAAGCGCGTCGACGACCCGATAGAGATGCTCATCCTCGACGGGCGGTCCGAAGCTTGCCGTGTCGTGCAGCCGGCTTTTCTCAGGCAGCTTCTGGCCACGGCGGATCTTGCCGGTCAGGCGGCCCCAGCCGAGCGGGCTCCACACCAGCGCACCGACACCCTGGTCGAGGCCGAGCGGCATCAACTCCCATTCATAGTCGCGTCCGACCAGCGAGTAATAGACCTGATGGGCGACGTATCGGGGATAGCCGTATCTGCCCGCCAGGCCGAGCGATTTCATCACTTGCCAGCCGGAAAAATTGGAGACGCCGACATAACGCAGTTTGCCGGCGCGCACGAGACTGTCCAGTGTCGACAGCACCTCCTCGATCGGTGTTGCAGCGTCGAAGGCGTGCAGTTGCAGCAGGTCGATGTAGTCGGTGCCAAGGCGCCCCAGCGCGTCTTCGACGGCCTTGATCAGGCGTGAACGTGACGATCCGGCATCGTTGGGACCGTCGCCTATCGGCAGCGAGGTCTTGGTCGAGATCAGCACGGTGTCGCGGCGGCCCTTGATGGCAGCGCCGAGCACTTGTTCGGAAGCGCCATTCGAATAGACGTCGGCGGTGTCGAACAGGTTGACGCCGGCCTCAAGGCAGATGTCGACCAGCCGCCGTGCTTCCGTCGCATCGCTGTTGCCCCAGGCGCCGAACAGCGGGCCTGAACCGCCGAAGGTTCCAGCGCCGAACGAGAGCGCCGGGACCTTCAGGCCTGATGCGCCAAGATTTCGATAATCCATGGGTTTGCTCCTTGTGGAAGGATGGCTGTTTCAAAGATTGGTTGAGGTTTGCCGTTCTATGACCGCGCGATTTCCGGTGTGGCGAGGACAGGATCTCGGTCGAGGCGCAGCGCAAACGCCGCCACGGCAAGCGCTGAAAGCGGCAACAGGGCCGCGACCCAGGTGACGGCATCGAGGCCGGGACCATGGGCGATGACCACGCCGCCGAGCCAGGCGCCGGCAGCATTGCCGAGGTTGAAGGCGGCGATGTTGAAGGATGAGGCGAGGCTCTGGCCGGCGCCTTGTGCCTTTTCCAGCACCCACATCTGCAGCGGCGCCACGGTGGCGAAGGCGGCGGCGCCGAGCAGGCCGACATAGATAACGGCCATGACCTGGCTGTGCAGGGCGAAGGTCATGGTGCCGAGCACCATCGCCAGAACGACGAGACTGCCGAGAACGGACGGTACCAACCAACGGTCGGCGAACTTGCCGCCGGCGAGGTTGCCGGCGATGAGGCCGCCGCCGAAGACCAGCAGGATCGGCGACACCGCTGCTTCGTCAAAACCGGTGATCTCGGTCAGCAACGGGGCGATGTAGGTGAAGACGGCGAAGACGCCGGCATAGCCAAGCACGGTGGTAGCAAAGCCAAGCAGGACCGGCGTGCGGCCGAGCACGGCGAGATCGGCGCGCAAATTGCTCTTCTCAGGCTCTGTTCGGCTGCCCGGCACCAGCAGCAGAATGATGGTAAAGGCGGCGATGCCGACCAGGGTCACCGCCCAGAAGGTCGCGCGCCAGCCGAAGGCTTGGCCGAGCCATGTGCCGAAGGGCACGCCGAGGATGTTGGCGATGGTCAGGCCGGTGAACATCAGGGCGATCGCCGAGGCTTTCTTGTTGGGCGCCACCAGTCCGGTCGCCACGACCGAGCCGACGCCGAAGAAGGTGCCGTGGGCGAAGGCGGTCAGTACGCGCGCACCCATCAGCGTCCAGTAGTCTGGGGCAAGCGCACAAGCGAGGTTGCCCAGCGTGAAGATCGCCATCAGCGCCAGAAGCACGGTTTTGCGCGGCCAACGGCCGGTTGCGATCGTCAGCAGCGGCGCGCCGATGACGACGCCCAGCGCATAGCCGGAAATCAGCTGGCCGGAAGCTGAGATCGAGACGTCGAGATCGGTGCTGACGTCGAGCAGCAGGCCCATGATGACGAATTCGGTGACGCCGATGCCAAAGGCACCGGCGGCAAGAGCGTAAAGAGCAAGGGGCATGGCGGTTCCCACTTCGATGACGACCAGTTTTGACGACGGGCGCCGTGTCCTCCCACGCCCCGATCCGGAAGATCGTGCCGCGATGTGCTGTGAACCAGCCTTGCATAGGGCACATCGTCTGTGAAATAAATTCACCAATGGCTAGGCCCGACATCAATCGCTCCGGCGAGATCGAAGTGTTCGTCCGCGTCGTCGAGGCGGGCAGCTTTTCAGCCGCTGCCCGCGCGTTGCGGATGACGCCGTCGGCGGTGAGCAAGCTGATCGCGCGGCTGGAGGCGCGGCTTGGTGCGCGGCTGGTCAGCCGTTCGACGCGCAAGCTGCAACTGACGCCGGAGGGGGCGGCGTTCTTCGACAGTGGCGTGCGCGTCCTGGCCGACATGGCGGCGGCCGAGCGCGAGGCAGCGGCGGGTGCCGCGCCGCGTGGCCGGCTGCGGATCAGCAGCTACGTGCCTTTCGGGCAGCACCGGCTGATCCCGCTTTTGCCGCGTTTTCTAGAGCGCTACCCCGAAATCTCGGTCGATCTGGTGTTGACTGACGATGTCATCGACCTGATGGAGGAGCGCGCTGACGTCGCCATCCGCGCCGGGCCGCTCGGCGAATCACGGCTGGTGGCGCGCAAGCTCGGGCAGAGCCGGGTGGTCGTCGTTGCGGCGCCATCGTATCTCGAAGCGCGTGGCACGCCCAAGGAGCCCGCCGATCTCGATCGTCACAACCGGATGGGCTTCCGTTTCGTACGTCACCTCGAGGGCTGGCCTTTTATCGACGCGGCCGGCAAGCCGATCACCCTGTCGATCATCGGAAATACGCTGGTCAGCGACGGCGAGGCGATGCGGCTGATGGCGCTCTCGGGGGCGGGCATCGCCCGGCTGGCACGCTGGCATGTGGAGGCCGACATTGCCGCCGGCCGGCTTCTGCCGCTGCTGGAAGAGTTCAACCCCGGCGACGAGGAACTCACCCACGCCGTCTATGTCGGCCAAGGCAAGCATCTGCCGGCGCGGGTGCGGGCGTTTTTGGACTTTTTGGTCGAGACTGTCCGGCTGACCTGAGCCCAAAAAAGATCGGGAGCCTGCCGGCTCCCGAAGCATCGAATCGAAGGTGAGTTTGAGTTACGTTTTCGGCACAACGGGCGCCGGACGCCGGCCGGCAGCTTGACGTTCCACCATCCAGCCGGGGTATTCGGCGGGCAGGGCACTGACTTCGTCGAGGCGAACAAGATCATCGGCATCGAGCTGCAACTCGGTGGCTGCAAGGTTCTGTTCCAGCTGCTCCATGCGGCTGGCGCCGATGATGACGCTCATCACGAATGGCTTGGCCAGGACATAGCCGAGCGCCACCGTGGCGACGCTGACACCGTGCTTGACGGCGATCTCGCGCATGACGGCGACCGCTGCCCAGGCACGGTCCTCATTGACCGGCGGGAAATTGAAGCTGGCGCGGCGGCCCTCGCCATTGCCGGGGGCGCCCGGTCCGTATTTGCCGGAGAGCAGGCCGCCAGCCATCGGCGACCAGACCATCAGCCCGAGCTTCTCCTCGTTGAGCAGCGGCACGATTTCGCGCTCGAGATCGCGGCCGGCGATCGAGTAGTACGACTGCACGGTCTCGAAGCGGGCAAAGCCTTTGCGCTCGGCAATACCCAGCGCCTTGGCGATGCGCCAAGCCTGCCAGTTCGAGACGCCGACATAGCGGACCTTGCCGGCGGCAACCAGGTCGTCGAGCGCCCGCAGTGTCTCGTCGATCGGCGTCACCGTGTCGGTGCCGTGCAGCTGGTAGAGATCGATGTGATCGAGCTGCAGCCGCTCGAGACTGCCTTCGACCGAATCCATGATGTGGCCGCGCGAGGAACCACGCTGGTTCGGGCCCCCGCCCATGGCGCCATGGACCTTGGTGGCGATGATCACGTCCTGTCGGTTGACGCCAAGATTCCTGAGCGACTGGCCGAGAAGCCGTTCCGAGGCGCCGAAGGAATAGACATCCGCCGTGTCGAAGAAATTGACGCCGGCAGCGAGCGAGCGGGCAACGATCTCGTCGACGCCCTTCTGGTCGAGGCTGGCGATCAGGCCCCATTGGGCATTCTCGCCGGCCGCGCCGAACGTCATCGTGCCGAGGCAAAGTTCGGAGACGAACATCCCCGTATTTCCAAGTTGATTGTAACGCATGGTGGCTCCAGACGGGTTGAGAATAACTCGACTCATATAGGAACGAAACGTTCCGTTTCTATACGCTGGCTTAGTCAGTGTCAGCCTGTGGCCTAAGGCCGGCTGTGCCTCATCTGGCGCCGAAAATCGCCGATCCAACCCTGACACTGGTCGCGCCGAAGGCGATCGCGGTTTCGTAGTCGCCGGACATGCCCATGGAGAGCTTGTCGACGCCGGCCTCAAGCCCAAGCTTTTCCAGCAGCGCGAAATGCGGACCGGGGTTCTCGTCGGCCGGCGGAATGCACATCAGCCCTTCGATGGCGAGGGCGTGAACCGAGCGGCAGCGGGCCACGAAGGCGACAGCCTCGCGCGGCTCGATGCCGGCCTTTTGCGACTCGGAGCCGGTGTTGACCTGGACATAGAGCCTTGGTGACCGGCCTTGCCTGGCGATCTCCTTGGCCAGCTCTGCGGCGATCTTTTCACGGTCGACGGTTTCGATGACGTCGAACAATGCCACCGCTTCCTTGGCCTTGTTCGATTGCAGCGGACCGATCAGATGCAGCTCGATGTCGGAAAATGCCTCCTTCAGCACCGGCCATTTGGCTTGTGCTTCCTGGACGCGGTTTTCGCCGAAGACGCGCTGGCCGGCCTCGATAATCGGGCGGATATCGGCGGCGTCGAAGGTTTTTGAGACTGCGACCAGCGTCACCGCTCCGGCCTTACGGCCTGCCTCGCGCTCGGCGGCAGCGATCCTTGCCTTGACCGTGAAAAGCTGTTCGACGGCGCTCGCCATGCCTATATCCTGCCTGTGTTTGGCTTTTCGCCGGATCGCCGCAGTTGACGGGTCCGGCAATCCATGGTGAACACCGCGACGACATTTCCTGAGCCGCCCGGGCATTGTCCGGCGGCTCGTGCATGCTTTTAAGTGAAAAACACCCGATGGCAACCGAACGATACAATCCGCGCGCGTCAGAGCCCAAATGGCAGAAGGCCTGGGACGCCAAGAAGCTGTTCGAAGCCGACAATGACGACCCGCGCCCGAAATACTACGTGCTGGAGATGTTCCCGTATCCGTCGGGGCGCATCCATATCGGCCATACCCGCAACTATACGATGGGCGACGTGGTGGCGCGCTACAAGCGGGCCAAGGGCTTCAACGTGCTGCACCCGATGGGCTGGGACGCCTTTGGCATGCCAGCCGAAAACGCGGCGATGCAGAACAAGGTCCATCCCAAGGACTGGACCTATCAGAACATCGCCGCCATGCGCGAGCAGCTCAAGGTCATGGGCCTGTCGCTCGATTGGGCCCGCGAGTTCGCCACCTGCGACGTCGACTACTATCACCGCCAGCAGATGCTGTTCCTCGATTTCGTCGAGAAGGGGCTGGTGACGCGCAAATCCTCCAAGGTCAACTGGGATCCGGAGGACATGACGGTGCTTGCCAACGAGCAGGTCATCGACGGACGCGGCTGGCGCTCAGGCGCGCTGGTGGAACAGCGCGAGCTGACGCAGTGGTTCTTCAAGATCACCGATTACGCGCAGGATCTGCTGGATTCGCTCGACCAACTCGACGACTGGCCGGAAAAAGTGAAGCTGATGCAGGCGAACTGGATCGGCCGTTCGGAAGGGCTGCTGATCCGCTGGCCGCTGGCCAAGCCAGTCGCCGGCGAGCATGAGCTCGAAGTCTATACGACCAGGCCCGACACCATCTTCGGCGCGTCCTTCATGGCGATTGCGGCCGACCATCCGCTGGCCAAAAAGGCCGCCGAGGACAATCCGGCGCTGGCAAAGTTCATCGACGAAGTCCGCCATATGGGCACTTCGGCGGCGGCATTGGAGACGGCCGAGAAGAAGGGTTTCGATACCGGCATTCGCGTTGTCCATCCGTTCGACGAGAGGTGGACGCTGCCCGTCTACGTCGCCAATTTCGTGCTGATGGACTATGGCACCGGCGCCATCTTCGGCTGCCCGGCACATGACCAGCGCGACCTCGACTTCGCCAACAGATACGGCCTTCCGGTCATTCCGGTGGTGATGCCGGAAGGCGAGAATCAAGGAAGCTTCCAGGTCATCGACGAGGCTTATGTCGATGATGGCGCGATGATCAATTCGCGCTTCCTCGACGGCATGAAGCCGGATCAGGCATTCGACGAGGTGGCGAAGCTGCTGGAACAAAGGACCATCGGCAACCGGCCGATGGCCGAGCGCAAGGTGAATTTCCGCCTGCGCGACTGGGGCATTTCGCGCCAGCGCTATTGGGGCTGCCCGATCCCGATGATCCATTGCGAGGATTGCGGCGTGGTGCCGGTGCCGAAGGCCGACCTGCCGGTCAAGCTGCCGGACGACATCGAGTTCGACCGGCCGGGCAATCCGCTCGATCGCCATCCGACATGGCGGCACGTCAAATGCCCGCGTTGCGGCAAGGATGCGCGGCGCGAAACCGACACGATGGACACATTTGTCGATTCTTCTTGGTATTTCGCTCGCTTCACCGCGCCGTGGGCAAACGATCCGACCGATCCCAAGGCCGCGACTGAATGGCTGCCGGTCGACCAGTATATTGGCGGCATTGAGCATGCGATCCTGCATTTGCTCTATTCGCGCTTTTTCACCCGCGCCATGCGCGAGACCGGCCATGTCGATCTCGCCGAGCCGTTCAGGGGCCTGTTCACGCAAGGCATGGTGGTGCACGAGACCTATCGGGTTGGCGGCGCCTCGAACGGCCGCTGGCTTGCGCCTAGCGAGGTCAGGCTGGAAGACGCCGACGGCAAGCGCCGCGCCTTCGAAATCGCCACCGGCGAAGAGGCGGTGATCGGTCCGCTCGAAAAAATGTCGAAGTCGAAGAAGAATACGGTGAGTCCGGAAGAGATCACCGACGGCTACGGCGCCGATACGGCGCGCTGGTTCATGCTGTCGGACTCGCCGCCCGAGCGCGATGTCGAATGGACCGACGAGGGTGCGGCCGGCGCGCATCGCTTCATCCAGCGCATCTGGCGCCTGGTGTCGACGGCTGCCGAATCGCTCGCCGGAGTCCGGCCAGAGGCGGCGAAGGACGGCGAGGCCGGGACAGTGTCCAAGGCCGCGCACAAGATCTTGAAGTCGGTCGGCGAGGATATCGAAAAGCTCGCCTTCAACCGCGCCATCGCCCGCATCTACGAGCTCGCCAATGCCTTGACCGTACCGCTCAACGAGGCGGCAGAGGGCAGGGCCGGTCCGGCGCTGCAAGCGGCCTGCCGTGAGGCCGTCGAGATCCTGGTGCACCTGATCGCGCCGGTCATGCCGCATCTGGCCGAGGAGTGCTGGCAGACGCTCGGCGGCACCGACCTTGTCGCCGAACGGCCCTGGCCGGGTTACGATCGCTCGCTTGTCGTCGACGCCGAGATCGTGCTGCCGGTCCAGGTCAACGGCAAGAAACGCGGCGATTTGACAATTGCCCGTGACGCGGATCAAGGTGCGGTCGAAAAGGCGGTTCTGGCTCTCGACTTCGTGCAGAAAGCGCTCGAAGGTAAGGCGCCGCGCAAGGTGATCATAGTGCCGCAGAGGATCGTCAATGTCGTTGCCTGATCCGCGAAAGACAGAGTTGACGCTGTGCCGCGTTGTGCTTTGCGGGCTGCTCGCCTCGGTGGCGCTGGTTTCCGCCTGCACGGTGCGGCCGCTCTATTCGAGCGCGCCGCTGATCGCCGGCTCGCAGGTCGGCGCTGCTGCCGAACTGGCATCGATCTCGGTCAAGCCGGTCAAGACCCGCTACGCCCAGCAGGTCCGCAACAATTTGATCTTCGCGCTCGGCCAGGGCGCCGGCGAGCCGGCTTCGCCGGTCTATTCGCTTGATCTCGGCGTCTCCGAACTCGTCGAATCGGCGGCAATCGAGCAGGTCACGACCGACGAAGACGAGCCGACCGCCGGCACTGTGACGCTGACTGCCAACTATGTGCTCAGCGATGCCAAGACGGGCACGGTCATAGCGAGGGGCAAGCGCTCGATTCCGTCGTCATACGACAGGCCGCGCCAGGAATTCGCGTCATACCGGGCCCAGATCGACGCCGAGAACCGTGCGGCGCGCGAGCTGGCAGATGTGCTGCGGCTGTCGATTGCCCAGGATCTGATCAAGCACGGCAAGCCGGCGGCAAGCTAGGTCTTTCCAGAGTGCGCAATCTGCAAAAAAGGCCGATTGCTCGGCTTTTTTTGTTCGTAGGATAGTCGCTTCAGCCGATCTTCTGCCCGGTCTTTGCCCAGTCGGCGAGGAACAGTTCCAGGCCCTTGTCGGTCAGCGGGTGCTTGACCAGCGCCTTGAGCGTCGCCGGCGGCGCGGTGATGACATCGGCACCGATCAGCGCCGCCTGCTTGACATGGTTCACGGTACGCACCGAAGCGGTCAGGATTTCAGTCTGGAAGTCATAATTGTCGTAGATGGTGCGGATATCGGCAATCAGCTCCATGCCGTCCCAGCCGCTATCGTCGATGCGGCCGACGAAGGGCGAGATGAAGGAGGCGCCGGCCTTGGCGGCGAGCAGCGCCTGGGTGGCCGAGAAGCACAGCGTGACGTTGACCATGCGGCCGTCCGACCGGATGTCCTTGCAGGCTCTCAGGCCGTCGAGCGTCAGCGGCACCTTGATGCAGACATTGTCGGCGATCCTGGCCAGGATCTTGGCCTCCGCCATCATGTCCTTGTATTCGGTGGCGACGACTTCGGCCGAGACTGGGCCCTTGACGATCTCGCAGATCTCTCTTGTGACGTCGGCGATCTTGCCGCCGGATTTCAGGATCAGCGACGGATTGGTGGTTACGCCGTCGAGCAGCCCCAAATCGTTCAGCTCGCGGATTTCCTTGACATCGGCGGTGTCGACAAAAAATTTCATGGCGGTCTCCTGAAGATTTTTCATGTGCACGTCATGCACATTTGGGGTCGGACTTTGATCTAGACCAAAGTCGGGGCAAGGTCACGCCTCATGATCGAAGATTCGCCCTTTGTCGCGGCCGCACCGGTGCTGGTGCCGATGCCCGCCGAGCGCCCCTACACCTATGCCGTGCCGGCTGGCATGCGCGTGGTGCCGGGCTCGATCGTGCGCGTTCCGCTTGGGCCCCGCCAGGTCGCCGGCATCGTCTGGGACGGCGCCGTCGAAAAGGTCGACGCGAAGAAATTGCGGCCGATCGAGCAGGTTTTCGACTGCCCGCCGATCGACCGCGCGATGCGGCGTTTTGTCGATTGGGTGGCGCAGTACACGCTGTCGCCGCCCGGCATGGTGGCGCGCATGCTGCTCAGGGCGCCGGAGGCGTTCGACCCGGAGCCGTGGATCGAAGGGCTGCAGCGCACGTTCGCCAAGCCCGACCGGATGACGGAGGCGAGGACGCGCGTGCTGGAGACGGCCGAAGGCGGACTTGCCTGGACGCGATCCGGCCTGGCGCATGCGGCAGGCGTGTCGTCGACGGTGGTGGACGGGCTGCGGGTGCAGGGCGTATTCCAGACGGTGATGATCCCGCCGCGGCCGGTGGTCGCAGCACCCGATCCCGGCTACGCCGTGCCTTCACTGATGCCCGACCAGAGCGATGCCGCCGAGACGCTGCGCGCCAATGTCGCGACCGGTACATTCGGCGTCACCCTGCTCGACGGTGTAACCGGATCCGGCAAGACGGAGGTCTATTTCGAGGCGGTCGCGGCCGCGCTCGATCGCGGCAAGCAGGTGCTGATCCTGCTGCCGGAAATCGCGCTGACCCACGCCTTCCTCGAACGCTTCCAGGAGCGGTTCGGCGCCAAGCCGGCGGAGTGGCACTCGGACCTGCCGCCAAGGATGCGCGAAAAGGTCTGGCGGCAGGTAGCGGAAGGCGGCGTGCGGGTCGTCGCAGGCGCGCGCTCGGCGCTGTTCCTGCCATTCAGGGAGCTTGGACTGATCGTCGTCGACGAAGAGCACGATCCCGCCTACAAGCAGGAGGATCGCGTCTTTTACAACGCGCGCGACATGGCCGTGGTGCGCAGCCATATCGGCGGCTTTCCGGTCGTGCTCGCCTCGGCGACACCGTCGGTCGAAAGCCGGGTCAATGCCAGCCAGGGCCGCTACAGCAGGGCGGTGCTTTCGGCGCGCTTTGCCGAGGCGGCACTTCCCGATCTCAAGACGATCGACATGCGCCGCGCGCCGCCGGCACGCGGCGGCTTCCTGTCGCCTGTACTGCTCGGCCATATACGGCAGACGCTGGAAAGAAAGGAACAGTCGCTGCTGTTCCTCAACCGGCGCGGCTATGCGCCGCTGACGCTCTGCCGGGTCTGCGGCCACCGCTTCGGCTGTCCGGTCTGCTCGGCCTGGCTGGTCGAGCACCGCTTTCGCGGCCAGCTCGTCTGCCACCACTGCGGGCACAATGAACGCCGGCCCGAAGCCTGTCCGGAATGCGGCACGCTCGATCATCTGGTCGCCTGCGGGCCAGGCGTCGAGCGCATCGCCGAGGAGGTCGTCGCGCATTTCCCCGATGCCCGCACCATCGTCTTGTCGTCCGACCTGATGGGCGGCGTGCGGCGGCTGCGGCTCGAGCTTGAAGCCATCGCCAATGGCGAGGCCGACATCGTCATCGGCACACAACTCGTCGCCAAGGGCCATAATTTCCCCAACATGACGCTGGTCGGTGTGGTCGATGCCGATCTCGGCCTTGCCAATGGCGACCCGCGCGCCGCCGAGCGCACCTTCCAACTGCTCAGCCAGGTGACCGGCCGCGCCGGCCGCACCGGCAAGAAAAGCCTCGGCCTGCTGCAGACCTTCCAACCCGACCACCCGGTGATGCGCGCGATCGTCTCAGGCGATGCCGAGGCCTTCTACGAGCGCGAGATCGCCGAGCGTGAGCGGGCGGGGCTGCCGCCCTTCGGCAGGCTCGCCGGCGTCATCGTCAGCGCGGCGACACGGGCCGAAGCCGAAGGGCACGCCCGTGGCCTGCGTCGCGCCGCGCCGCAGGCCAGCGACCTGTTCGTGCTCGGCCCGGCCGAGGCGCCGCTGTCGTTGATCGGCGGCCGCCATCGCTTTCGCCTGCTGATCCAGGGCGAACGGCGCGCCGACATGCAAGGGTTCATTCGCACCATGCTGGCCGAGGGACCGAAGATAAGGGGCTCGGTGCGAGTCCAGGTCGACATCGACCCGCAGAGCTTTTTGTGAAGGGGCTCAGAGGACAGGCTTCCGTAAATTGCCGATGCCCATCTGGCGTATGTCTCTTGCTTCGTTAGAATGCCCGAAATTTTGAATATCCATTTACGAGGGGACAACATGGAATTTGCGTTTCCGTGGCCGATGAGCCAGGGCGAGTGGCTGGCATGGTCGAGCGCCGTGGTGACCTTGCTGTTCGGCCTGCTGCTGTTCCTGGCGCCAGGATTGGCCTTCCGGATCCTGCGGCTGCAGGTCAGACCGGAGAAGGCAGCGGCGATCGCCGAGGGGCGCGGCCGGATGTCGGGCTTCTATCTCGGCCTCAGCCTGTGCTGCATCCTCCTGGCGCAGCCGCTGCTCTATATGGCGCTCGGCTTCTCCTGGCTGTTCACCGCCTTCGGCCGGCTGCTGTCGATGATGTCGGACGGCGCCAACACGCCGTTCAACTGGGCATCCATCGTCGTCGAGCTGGTGCTGGCGGCGCTGCCTCTGGCCTTCGCCTTCGGCTTTTTGCCCTGAATCAGGGATCAATCCGGGGTTGGTTGCTGAACTCGGCCGGCGGATGCGACAATAGTGCCTGAAAACCATGCCGGACGACGCATTGCGGTCTGAAAATGCCTGTGCTAGACGGCAATCGACTTTCGACCGGGGATAGCGGAAGCCGCGCCTCCGTGCTTGGAAAAATGCAGTAAGGTCAAAGATTTAGCCAGAGTTTTTGCTCGCGCCAACAATCTGCGGCCTGTCAGACAAGAGAAAAGACGGTCCGTGGCCCAATCGTCATCGCCAATCTCAGGTGTCGCAGAACGCTATGCGGGTTCGCTGTTCGAACTCGCGCTGCAGGCCAATTCGGTCGCCAGCGTCGAGGCCGACCTCAATAGGTTCGAAACGATGCTCGAAGGCAGCGCTGACCTTTCGCGGCTGATCAGGAGCCCTGTCTTCTCCAGCGAGGACCAGGCCAAGGCGAT
The DNA here is from genome assembly GCF_040320645.1 of Mesorhizobium sp. M0633. Taxonomy (NCBI): domain Bacteria; kingdom Pseudomonadati; phylum Pseudomonadota; class Alphaproteobacteria; order Hyphomicrobiales; family Phyllobacteriaceae; genus Mesorhizobium; species Mesorhizobium sp. M0633. The sequence continues at coordinate 24,138 of NZ_JAMYQC010000035.1, read as the reverse complement.
CGCCGCGATCGCCGACAAAGCGGGGATCACCGGCCTCACCGGCAATTTCCTGCGCGTCGTTGCCCAGAATCGCCGGCTATTTGCCGTGCCCGGCATGATCAAGGCGTTCCGCCAGATCGCCGCCGAACACCGCGGCGAGACCGCCGCCGAGGTTACCTCGGCGCATGCGCTGACGCCTGCCCAGGAAACCGAGCTGAAGGCAGCGCTGAAAAGTGTCGCCGGCAAGGATGTGGCGATCACGGTCACCGTCGATCCGTCGCTGCTCGGCGGACTGGTGGTCAAGATCGGCTCGCGCCAGATCGATACGTCGCTCAAAACCAAACTCAATTCGCTCAAGCTTGCACTGAAAGAGGTCGGCTGATGGACATCCGCGCCGCGGAAATTTCCGCAATTCTGAAAGACCAGATCAAGAATTTCGGCAAGGAGGCCGAGGTCTCCGAAGTCGGCCAGGTGCTGTCCGTCGGTGACGGTATCGCCCGCGTCTACGGCCTCGACAATGTCCAGGCCGGCGAGATGGTCGAGTTCCCCGGCGGCATCCGCGGCATGGCGCTCAACCTCGAAGCCGACAATGTCGGCGTTGTCATCTTCGGCGCCGACCGCGACATCAAGGAAGGCGACACCGTCAAGCGCACCGGCGCCATCGTCGATGCGCCCGTCGGCATGGGCCTGCTCGGCCGCGTCGTCGACGCGCTCGGCAACCCGATTGATGGCAAAGGCCCGATCCAGGCCACCGAACGCAAGCGCGTCGACGTCAAAGCGCCCGGCATCATCCCGCGCAAATCGGTGAACGAGCCGATGTCGACCGGCCTCAAGGCCATCGACGCGCTGATCCCGGTCGGCCGCGGCCAGCGCGAACTGGTCATCGGCGACCGCCAGACCGGCAAGACCGCGATCATCCTCGACACCATGCTCAACCAGAAATCGGTGCACGACAACGGCCCTGAGAAGGAAAAGCTGTACTGCGTCTATGTCGCCGTCGGCCAGAAGCGCTCGACGGTGGCGCAGTTCGTCAAGGTCCTGGAAGAGCGCGGCGCGCTCGACTATTCGATCATCGTCGCCGCGACCGCCTCCGATCCGGCGCCAATGCAGTTCCTGGCGCCGTTCACCGCCTGCACCATGGGCGAATATTTCCGTGACAACGGCATGCACGCGCTGATCAGCTACGACGACCTGTCGAAGCAGGCCGTCGCCTATCGCCAGATGTCGCTGCTGCTGCGCCGTCCGCCGGGCCGCGAAGCCTATCCCGGCGACGTTTTCTACCTGCACTCGCGCCTGCTCGAGCGCGCCGCCAAGCTCAATGACGAAAACGGCGGTGGGTCGCTGACGGCGCTGCCGATCATCGAAACGCAGGCCAACGACGTGTCGGCCTATATCCCGACCAACGTCATCTCGATCACCGACGGCCAGATCTTCCTGGAAACCAATCTGTTCTTCCAGGGCGTGCGCCCGGCGGTCAATGTCGGCCTTTCGGTGTCGCGCGTCGGCTCCTCGGCGCAGATCAAGGCGATGAAGCAGGTTGCCGGGTCGATCAAGGGCGAGCTCGCGCAGTACCGCGAAATGGCTGCTTTCGCGCAGTTCGGCTCCGATCTCGACGCCGCCACGCAACGCCTGCTCAACCGCGGCTCGCGTCTGACCGAGCTGTTGAAGCAGCCGCAATTCTCGCCGCTCAAAGTCGAGGAGCAGGTCGCGGTGATCTTCGCCGGCGTCAACGGCTATCTCGACAAGCTGGCGGTCAACCAGGTCGGCAAGTTCGAGCATGGTCTGCTGTCGCATATGCGCTCGGCCGGCAAGGACGTGCTCGACGGCATCCGCAAGGAGAAGGCGCTGTCCGACGATCTGCGCGCCAGGCTGAAGGCAGAAATCGACGCCTTCGCCAAGACCTTTGCTTGAGCAGGACGGACGGGATCAGGTTTGAAGCATGCCTTCGTTAAAAGACCTTCGTAACCGTATCGCCTCGGTCAAGGCGACGCAGAAGATCACCAAGGCGATGCAGATGGTCGCCGCGGCGAAGCTGCGTCGCGCGCAGGAAGCGGCGGAAGCGGCGCGTCCCTATTCGGAGCGCATGGGCGCGGTGCTGGCCAATATCACCCAGGCGATCGGCGGCGGCGGCGATGCCCCGGCGCTGATGACCGGCACCGGCAAGGACGACGTGCATCTGCTTGTCGTCTGCACGGCCGAACGCGGTCTGTGCGGCGGTTTCAATTCGCAGATCGCCCGCTTTGCCCGCGACCACATCCGCAAGCTTCTGGCCGACGGCAAGCAGGTCAAGATCATCTGCGTCGGCAAGAAGGGGTTCGACATATTGCGCCGCGACTACGGGGCGCTGATCATCGAGCGTGTCGACCTGCGCGAGGTCAAGACGCTGGGCTTCGTCAATGCCGATGCCATCGCCAAGAAGGTGATCCACCTGTTCAACGAAGGCGGCTTCGACATCTGCACGCTGTTCTATTCGCAGTTCAAGTCGGTGATCAGCCAGATCCCGACGGCGCAGCAAATTGTCCCGGCGGGCGCGCCTGCGGCTGGCGCGGAAGTGAAGGACGGCGGCAGCGCCGTCTACGAATACGAGCCGGAGCCGGGCGAGATCCTCTCCGATCTCATCCCACGCAACATTTCCGTGCAGGTTTTTCGCGCGCTGCTCGAGAATGCTGCCGGCGAGATGGGCGCCAAGATGAGCGCCATGGACAATGCGACGCGCAACGCCGGCGACATGATCAACAAATTGTCGATCACCTACAACCGCCAGCGGCAGGCGCAGATCACCAAGGAATTGATCGAAATCATTTCGGGCGCCGAGGCGCTCTAGGCACGCCCACAAGGAGGTCATCGACCTCAAGCGTGTGAGAAACAAAGAGACGAAAAGGGTAAAGACGATGGCGAAAGCAGCGACCCCGAAGACGGCAGCCCCTAAGGCCGCGGCACCAGCGAAGGCTCCGGCAGCAGCAAAGGCCGCTCCGGCCAAGAAGGCGGCAGCAACCAAGGCCGCCGCTGTGAATACGCCGGCCGCCACCATCAAGAAAACCGGCCTGGCAGGCAAGGTTCGCCAGGTCATCGGCGCCGTTGTCGACGTCCAGTTTGGCGAACATCTGCCGGCGATCCTGAACGCGCTTGAGACGATCAACGTCGGCAATCGCCTGGTGCTAGAGGTGGCCCAGCATCTCGGCGAAAACACCGTGCGCTGCATCGCCATGGACTCGACCGAAGGTCTGGTCCGCGGCCAGGACGTCTATGACACCGGTGCACCGATTACCGTGCCGGTCGGCCCGGGCATGCTCGGCCGCATCATCAACGTCATCGGCGAGCCGGTCGACGAGGCAGGCCCGGTCGACGGCATCGAGATGCGCTCGATCCACCAGCCGGCGCCGACCTATGTCGAGCAGTCGACGGAAGCGCAGATCCTGGTCACCGGCATCAAGGTGCTCGACCTGCTGGCCCCCTATGCCCGCGGCGGCAAGATCGGCCTGTTCGGCGGCGCCGGCGTCGGCAAAACGGTGCTGATCCAGGAACTGATCAACAACGTCGCCAAGGCGCATGGCGGCTTCTCGGTGTTCGCCGGCGTCGGCGAGCGCACCCGCGAAGGCAACGACCTCTATCACGAGTTCATCGAGTCCGGCGTCAACAAGAAGGGCGGCGGCGAAGGCTCCAAGGCCGCGCTCGTCTATGGCCAGATGAACGAGCCGCCGGGCGCCCGCGCCCGCGTCGGCCTGACCGGCTTGACGGTTGCCGAATATTTCCGCGACCAGGGCCAGGACGTGCTGTTCTTCGTAGACAACATCTTCCGCTTCACGCAGGCGGGCTCGGAAGTGTCGGCGCTGCTCGGCCGCATTCCTTCGGCCGTGGGCTACCAGCCGACGCTGGCTACCGACATGGGCGCGCTGCAGGAGCGTATCACCACGACGACCAAGGGTTCGATCACCTCGGTGCAGGCGATCTATGTGCCGGCCGACGACCTGACCGACCCGGCACCGGCGACCTCGTTCGCCCACCTCGACGCGACGACCGTGCTCAACCGCGCGATTTCGGAAAAGGGCATCTATCCGGCCGTCGATCCGCTCGATTCGACCTCGCGCATGCTCGACCCGATGGTTGTCGGCGAAGAGCATTACCAGGTCGCCCGCCAGGTGCAGTCGATCCTTCAGCGTTACAAGTCGCTGCAGGACATCATCGCCATCCTGGGCATGGACGAGCTGTCGGAAGAGGATAAGCAGACCGTGGCCCGCGCCCGCAAGATCGAGCGCTTCCTGTCGCAACCCTTCTTCGTCGCCGAAGTGTTCACCGGCGCACCGGGCAAGCTGGTCGACCTCGCCGACACCATCAAGGGCTTCAAGGGCCTTTGCAACGGCGATTACGACCATCTGCCGGAGGCCGCCTTCTACATGGTCGGCGGCATCGAGGAAGCGGTCGAGAAGGCACAGCGCCTGGCCGCCGAAGCGGCCTGATGGTGAATGGTCAATAGTGAATTGTGAATGGGGAGTAGCGGATAGGAAATCGGGGCTGAGTGAAGGTCATTCTTTCTGACCGTTCACCATTCACCATTCACCAGTCGCTAAACTGATCATGCCTGAAGCTTTCAAATTCGAACTGGTCTCGCCGGAGCGCCTCTTGGTTTCCGAGCAGGTCGAATCCGTCGTCATTCCGGGCGCCGAAGGCGAGATGACTGTCATGGCGCATCACGCGCCGGTCATGACCACAATCAAGCCGGGCGTCGTTACGCTGAAGACCGCGCAAGGCAAGGAAGAGCGCTATGTGGTGTTCGGCGGCTTTGCCGACATCGTTCCGGCCGGCTGCACGCTTCTGGCGGAATCGGCGGTAGCCGTCGGCGACATTGACCGCGCCGACCTTGCCCGCCGCATCCAGGAGGCCAGGGAAGACGCCGCCGACGCCAAGGACGACCAGACCCGCAGCAAGGCCGAGCAGTTCCTCAACCAGCTTACGACGCTTGAAGGTGCGCTGTTGCCGGCGTGAGTTCCGGTCAAATGACTAACTGAAAAAGCGGGCTTGCCCCGCTTTTTTGTTTGGTGGACAGTCTGGCTGCCTTGGCGTGGGGGGTGGCCGATGACAGAACAAGCAGTGCAACAAGAAACTATCTCGCGATCCAGATGGTCGACGGCCCTGGTTTCGGCCTTTGGCGGCCCGTTTGGCGGGTTCCTCTGGATCGGCAGCGGCAAACTGGCGGTCGCCAGCCTGGTGGTGATCAGCGTCGTCGTTTTCGCGCTTATTTACATTGGCTTTCCGGTATTGCCTGGCGTCGATCTTGCTTGGTGGGCCAATTTTTCAGGGATCGGTTTGATGGCCCTGTGGGCAGCGATCGTTGTTCCCTTCGCGCACCGGTTCAAGCCGGACAGATGGTACGCGCGTGGGCTTTCGGTGCTGGTGCTCGTCTTTCTGACCTCGTATCCGGCTGCATTCGCAATACGCGCGTTCCTGCTCCAGCCTTTTTCGATTCCCTCCAGCAGCATGGTGCCGACGTTGCAGGAAGGCGACTATCTCTTCGTCTCCAAAATGGCATACGGCTACAGCCGCTAAAGCGTGCCGTTCAACTTGCTTCCCGTTGATGGACGTATATTCGGCGCGGAACCCAAAAGGGGAGATGTGGTTGTCTTCAAGTTCCCGCCCGATCCGAGCGTGGACTACATCCAGCGGATTGTCGGCCTTCCCGGCGAGAAGATCCAGATCATCGACGGGGTGCTTCACATCAACGATGTCGCGGTGGGACTCGACGATATTGGTACTTTTTCGTCCGACGAGTTCTCGAGAGCCAAGCTCCAAAGCGAAACCTTGCCGGGGGGTGTCACCCATTCCGTTCTCAACCTCACCGACAACTCGATCGGCGACAATACGCGCGTGTTTGAGGTGCCCGCAGGCCACTACTTCGTGCTTGGCGACAATCGCGACAATGCCTCCGACAGCCGGTTCAGTGTCGCGTTTGTTCCCTATGAAAATCTGGTCGGCAAGGCCCTGCGGCTGTTCTGGAATTCCAAAGGTACCGATTATTCGTCTCGACAGACGCTGAACGGCCAGGCGAGCAAGTAGCTCAAACTGTCAGTGCCTCTACTGCGCGCATGACGCCGCGCAGTTCGGCGAGGCCCTTCAGGCGGCCGATGCAGGAATAGCCGGGGTTCACCTTCTTGCCGATGTCGTCGATGATGGCGTGGCCATGGTCGGGACGCATCGGCACCTGCCAGTCCGCCCTGCCGGCTGCCTTGCGTCGCCGTTCTTCGCCAATCAGCGCCGACACGACCGCCACCATGTCGGTGTCGCCGTCGAGGTGCTCGGCTTCGTGGAAAGAGCCGTCTGGCTCCTTGGTGACGTTGCGCAGATGGGCGAAATGGATGTTTTCGGCGAAGGCCTTGGCCATCGTCGGCAGATCGTTCTGCGCGCCCGCACCGTAGGAGCCGGTGCACAGCGTCAGCCCGTTAGCCGGCGAAGCGACCGCGTCGAGCAGCGCGCGGGCATCGGCTGCCTTGGAAACGATGCGCGGCAGGCCAAACAACGAAAAAGGCGGATCGTCGGGGTGGATCGCCATTCTGACTCCGGCCTCTTCGGCGATCGGCACGATCTCGCGCAGGAAAGCAAACAGGTTTTCGCGCAGTCCTTCGGTGGAGACGTCCTTGTAGAGGTCGAGGGCGCGGCGAAAGCTTGCCCGATCGAAGATGAATTCGCGCGCCGGCACCCAGCCGATCAGGTTGCGCTCCAGCCTTGCCTTGTCGCTGTCGCTCATCCCTTGCAGCCGCGCACGCGCGGCCTCGATACGGGCCGGTGGGTGATCGGCCTCCGCCCCTTCTCGCTCAAGGATGAAGACGTCATAGGCGCAGAGCTCGACGACATCGAAGCGCAGCGCCGTGCCGCCATGCGGCATCGGGTAATCGAGGTCCGTCCGCGTCCAGTCGGTGATCGCCATGAAATTATAGCAGACGGTGTTGATACCGGCGGCGGCGACGGCGCGGATCGAGGCCTTGTAATTGTCGATCAGGCTGCGCCAGTCGCCGCTGCGGGTCTTGATGTCCTCGTGCACGACGATGCTCTCGACCACGTCCCAGGTCAGCCCTGCTGCCTCGATCTCGGCCTTGCGCCTGACGATCTCGTCTGCCGGCCAGGCGCGGCCGTCGTTGAGGTGGTGCAGCGCGCTGACGATGCCGACGGCGCCGGCCTGACGGACATGGGCAAGCGTCACCGGATCGTCCGGCCCGAACCAGCGCCAGGTCTGTCTCATGGCTTCTCACTCCCTATGCCAAGCGCCGCCAAAGCTGCGGCAGTGCCGCCCCGCCGCAGGCGCTCGAGATGGGCTGCCGTCAGATCGATCAGTGTCATGCGGTGGGAATGGTCCTTGGCGAAGCCGGCGAGATCGAATATCGCTGTCACCGTCTCATCAGCCGGCCGGCTGCCGAGCGCCGTAAGCCGAGCGTCGATCGGGTCGGTAAAATGGGCTTCCGGCAAGGTTTTGCCGCGCGCCTCGCAAGCGGCGATCCAGGCCGCCACCACCAGCATGAGATGCGCGGGCGGGTCACCGGCGCCCAGTCGATCGAGGGCCGAGGCGACGATGCGCTGCGGCAGCTTCTGGCTGCCGTCATTGGCGATCTGCGCCGTGCGATGGGCGAGCGCCGTGTTCGAATAGCGTTCGGCGAGCTGGGCCGTGTAGCCGGCCGTATCGAGCCCGGCGTCCTGCGGCAGCGTCGGGATCGCCTCGGCCCATAGTCCGTCGACGAATTGCCGGATCGCCGGATCGGCAAAGGCGCGGTCGACCGTGTCGTCGCCGCTGAGCAGGCCGAGATAGGCGATTGCCGAATGCGAGCCGTTGAGCAGCCGCAGCTTCATGTCCTCGAAGGGCCCGACGTCGCCGACCATGGTGACGCCGAACTTTTCCCAGGCCGGCCTGCCAGCCGGGAAATCGTCTTCGACCACCCATTGGCAGAACGGCTCGGTCATCACCGGCCAGGCATCCTCGACGCAGAGCTCGACGGCGATACGCGCTCGGTCGGCGTCGGTGGTCGCCGGCACGATACGGTCGACCATGCTCGACGGAAACGCGACGCCGTCGGCAATGTGTGCGGCGAGCCTGGCATCGCCTGAAGCGGCGAGCCTGGCATCGCCTGAAGTGGCGAGCCTGGAATCGCGCAGCGCGGCGAATTCGACCAGCAGGCGGTGCAGCGTGGCGCCATTGGCCGGAAGGTTGTCGCAGCAGAGCACGGTGAAAGGCTGGATGCCGGCGGCACGGCGGCGCGACAGCGCTTCGGTGAGAAAACCATGCGCCGTCCGTGGCATTTGCGGGCTAGCCAAATCATGGACGATGTCCGGATGGGTGCTGTCCAAACCGCCGCCGGCTGCTCTCAGATAAGCCTTTTCGGTGATCGTGAGCGTGACGATGCGGGTGCGCTGATCGGTCAGGGCGGCGAGCACCGCAGCCGGATCTTCCGGCGCCACCAGCAGCGACAGGATCGAGCCGACGACGCGCAGCTCTTCGCCGATGCTGCTCCTGATCGCCAGCGTGTAGAGGCCATCCTGCGGCGCCAGTGCGTCGCGCGTGTCAGGACTGCGCAAGGACACGCCGACAATGCCCCAGTCCGCCTCGCCCGCCGCCAGGCAGTCGTCGACATAGGCCGCCTGGTGGGCGCGATGGAAGGCACCGACGCCGAGATGGACGATGCCAGGTGCGACGCCGCCGCGGTCGTAGCGCGGGGCCGCGACCGAAGCCGGCAGTGCCTTCAGCGTGCTGTTGGAAAGGCGTCTATTGGTCATTGCGCCACGTGTCTGATCGAGATTGTTGGGTCACTGCTGGCAGGCGGCGTAACACCCGATGCCGTCACGCACAATGGGCAATGGCCGACGAAAAGTCATCATACAACAACCAAGTTTTTGTATGTTGACATTATTTCTTTCCAACCGTACCGATGTCCGGATTGGGAGGATTTGCGTGGCCGCATTGACGGATCCGGACTTGCTGTTTGCCGCCGAGGCCCGCCCGCGTTCGCTGGCCCGCGATCTCTATGCCGCGGTCAAGGACCTGCCGATCGTCAGCCCGCACGGCCACACCGATCCGCGCTGGTATGCGCTCAACGAGGCGTTTCCCGATCCGGCGCAGTTGCTGATCGTGCCGGACCACTACATTTTCCGCATGCTGTTCAGCCAGGGCGTTCGGCTTGAGGAGCTTGGGGTGCCGACGCTTGACGGCTCGCCGGTGGAAACCGACGGCAGAACGATCTGGCGGTGCTTCGCCGAGCATTATTACCTGTTCCGCGGCACGCCGACCCGGCTGTGGTTCGACCATGTGCTTGCCCATCTGTTCGGCATCGACGAGCCGCTGACGGCCGCAACCGCCGACCGCCATTACGATATGATCTCGACCTTGCTGCAGTGGGAGAATTTTCGCCCGCGAGCGCTGTTCGAGCGCTTCAATATTGAAGTCATCGCAACGACCGAAGGCGCGCTCGACGATCTCAGATGGCACCAGATGATCCGCGACAGCGGCTGGGAGGGCCGCGTCGTCACCGCCTATCGGCCGGATGCGATCGTCGATCCCGACTTCGAAGGGTTCTCGGCCAATCTCGACCGGCTTGGCGAGATCACCGGCTGCGATACCGGCAATTGGGCCGGCTATCTCGATGCGCATCGCCAGCGGCGCGCCTTCTTCAAGAGCTTTGGCGCGACTTCCTCCGATCACGGCCATCCGACGGCCGAAACCGCCAATCTCTCGGATGCCGCCGCGCAGGAGCTGTTCAACCGCATCCGCCGGGGCTCGGACGACGAGCGCGAGCGAAAGCTGTTCCGCGCCCAGATGCTGACCGAGATGGCCAAGATGAGCCGCGACGACGGGCTGGTCCTGCAGATCCATCCCGGCTCCTGGCGCAATCATTCGCCTTCTATCTTTCACAAGTTCGGCAGGGACAAAGGCTTCGATATTCCGACCCGAACCGACTATGTGACGGCGCTGAAGCCGCTGCTCGACTGCGTCGGGCTGGAGCGCGACCTCACCATCATCCTCTTCACGCTCGACGAGACCAGCTATGCGCGCGAGCTGGCGCCGCTCGCCGGCGTCTACCCGGCATTGAAGCTCGGGCCGGCCTGGTGGTTCCACGACAGCCCCGAAGGCATGCGCCGGTTCCGTGAGATGACCACCGAAACCGCCGGTTTCTACAACACCGTCGGTTTCAACGACGACACCCGCGCCTTTCCATCCATACCGGCCCGCCATGATGTGGCGCGCCGGGTCGATTGCGCTTTTCTGGCGCGTCTCGTCGCCGAGCATCGGCTCGGCGAAGACGAGGCGCACGAGCTGGCGCAGGAACTTGCCTATACGCTCGCGAAAAAGGCGTACCGGCTCTAACGGCGCTTGCCGCCATCGTCCAAACGGGAGGAAACCAATGCTGCATTTTTCAAGACTGGCGGGAGCTACGCTACTTGCCGCCGCACTGCTGGCCGGATCGGCAAGCGCCCAGACGGTCCTGCGCTCGTCCGACACCCACCCGGATGGCTATCCGACGGTCGAGGCGGTCAAATATTTCGGCGAGCTGGTGAAGGAGCGCACGGCCGGCCGCTATGTGGTCGAGATCTATCCTTCCGCGCAACTCGGCGAGGAAAAGGACACGATCGAGCAGGTGCGCACCGGCGTGATCGATCTCAACCGCGTTTCGATGGCGCCGTTCAACGGGCTCATCCCCGAGACCACCGTGCCCTCGCTGCCCTATATCTTCCGTTCGGAAGAGCATATGCACAAGGTCATGGACGGGGCGATCGGCGACCAGATCGCGGCGGCGTTCGACCAGGTCGGGCTGGTGCTGCTCGCCTTTTACGACGGCGGCTCGCGCTCCTTCTACAATTCGAAGAAGCCGATCAACACCGTAGCCGACATGGCCGGCATGAAGTTCCGCGTCATCCAGTCCGACATCTTCGTCGACATGGTGGCGGCACTCGGCGCCAACGCGACGCCGATGCCGTATGGCGAGGTGTATTCGGCGATCGAGACCGGAGTCATCGACGGCGCGGAGAACAATTTTCCGAGCTACGACACCGCCAAGCATGCGGAAGTCGCCAAGTACTATTCGCTCGACGAGCACACGATGGTGCCGGAAGCCTTCGTCATGGCGAGGTCGAGCTGGGACAAGCTGACGCCGGAAGACCAGGCGATCTTCAAGGCGGCCGCCAAGGAAAGCGTCGCCAAGCAGCGCGAGCTGTGGACCGCCAAGGTCAAGGAATCGCGCGCCAAGGTCGAGGCGGCCGGTTCGCAGATCACGACGCCGGACAAGCAGCCCTTCATCGACGCGATGGGGCCGGTCTACGAGAAGCACGTCAAGGACGACAAGCTGAAGGCCATGGTCGAAGCCATCAAGGCCGTGCAGTGATCAAGCGGCGGCGCGGACATTCCGTGCCGCCATCCTCCTGGGGAGAAAACCGGTGACTTCCAGCCCAAGACCAACACCGCTCCTGTCCGGCGTCGCGCAAGTGATGTCGCGCGTCAGCACGGCGGCGCTGTCGATCGCCGGCATCGGGCTGGTGCTGATGACCGCCTTCGTCGCCTGGCAGGTGTTCGGCCGCTATGTTCTGAACCGTTCGCCGAGCTGGACCGAGCCCGGCTCGGTGATGCTGATGAGCTGGTTCATTTTCCTCGGCGCTGCCGTCGGTGTGCGCGAGAACTACCATCTTGGCTTCGACGTACTGCTCTACGTGCTGCCGAAAGGCGGCAAGCGCTGGCTGCGGATGATTTCGGATCTTGTCGCGCTCGCCTTCGGCATCGGCATGATCTGGTACGGCAGCCAGCTGGTCGCATTGACCTGGGGCTCCGTCTTGCCGTCACTCGGCATATCGGGGGGCTGGGACTATGTCCCGCTTGTCGCGGGAGGCGCGCTCATCGTGCTCTTCACGCTGGAGCGCATCGTGCTTCGCCTCTCCGGCGCGCCGATCGACGATGCCCTCGATGAACTGCCGCCGGCCGAAGTCGCGGCCGAACTCGACACCGCCAACGTGAAGGTCTGACGCCATGGAACTGTGGATTCTGTTCGGCGTCTTCACCCTGCTGATGCTTATCGGCACGCCGATCGCTTTCTGCCTCGGCGTCGCAAGCCTGGCCACCGTCCTCTATATGGGCCTGCCGCCGCTGATCGTGTTCCAGCGCCTGAATTCCGGCATGAGCGTCTTTTCGCTGCTGGCCATTCCGTTTTTCATCTACGCCGGCGACTTGATGGTGCGCGGCGGCATCGCCAGCAAGATCGTTGCCTTCGCCGGCTCGCTCGTCGGCCATTTGCGCGGCGGCCTCGGCCAGGTCAACATTGCAACCGCTACATTGTTCGGCGGCATTTCCGGCTCAGCGGTTGCGGAGGCAGCGGCGGTAGGCGGCCTGATGATCCCGCAGATGAAGGCGCGTGGCTATGGAGCGGACTACGCCGTCAACGTCACGTCGATGGCGGCACTGATCGCGCTGCTGCTGCCGCCGTCGCACAACATGATCATCTACTCGATCTCGGCAGGCGGAAAGATTTCCATCGCCGATCTGTTCACGGCCGGTATCATCCCGGGCCTGCTACTGGCCCTGTCGCTGATGGTCACCGCCTATATCGTGGCGCGCTCCCGCGGCTATCCGACCGAGGCGTTTCCGGGCTTCACCGCGGTCGCGCATCTTTTCGCCGTCGCCGTGCCCGGCCTGCTGCTGATCGCGATCATCTTCGGCGGCGTGCGATCGGGCGTCTTCACCGCCACCGAGAGTTCCTGTATCGCCGTCATCTATGCGCTGCTCGTGACCGTCTTCGTTTACCGGCAGATGACCTGGGAAGGGTTCGTTCATGCCACCCATGGCGCCGTGCGCACCACGGCTATGGTGCTGCTCATCATCGGCATGGCGGCGGCGTTCTCGTGGCTGATGGCCTTCCTGAAAGTGCCGGCAGCGTTGATAGCCTCCATGAACGCGATCTCGGACGATCCGCTGGTTGTGCTTCTCCTGCTCAACCTCTTGATGCTGTTCCTCGGCACGTTCATGGACATGGGGCCGACGATCATCATTTGCACGCCTATCTTCCTGCCCGTGGCGCAGGCCTACGGCGTCGATCCGGTGCATTTCGGCGTCATCATGATCCTCAATTTCGGCATCGGGCTGAACACGCCGCCGGTGGGCGCAGTGCAGTTCGTGGCATGCGCAGTGGGCAAGATATCCGTCTGGGAATCGATGCGCTCGATCTGGCCATTCTATGGCGCAGGCCTCGTGGTGCTGGCGCTCGTCACTTACATTCCGGCCATTTCGCTATGGCTGCCGAGCGTCTTCAAATAGGGGGTGCGACATGGCATCGGACACGGCCGTCGGGCTCCGCGTCGAACGAAGACCGAAGCTTTCGGAAACCGTCGTCGCGGCGATCCGCAAGCAGCTGCAGGCGGGCGAGATCCAGCCTGGGCAAAAGCTGCCGACCGAGGGCCAGCTGACGGAAACCTTCGGGGTCAGCCGCACCGTGATACGCGAGGCGCTGGCCAAGCTTGCCGCGGACGGCCTGGTCGAGCCGCGCCAAGGCGCCGGCGTTTTCGTGACCGAACATATCTCGACAGCGTTCGGTGCTCTGGCAGCGGAGATGGGCAGCAAGGATTCGATTGCCCTCAACGTGCTCGAAGTCAGGTTGGCGATCGAGATCGAATCCGCCGGGCTCGCCGCCATCCGGCGCAACGCCGCGCAGGAAGCGGCAATCCAGGAAGCCTTCTTCGAGTTCGAACGGCTGCTCCTCAACAGCGAGCCGACTGGACCGGCCGACCTTGCCTTCCACCGCGCAATCGCCAGCGCCACCAACAATCCGTTCTATGTCGAGATGCTCGACGTGCTCGGCCGGCGCGCTATTCCTTGCGATGTGACCTCGCCCTGGTCGACCGAGTTCGCGCAGTCCGACGCCTACCAGCGCGGCCTGCAGCGCGAACACCTGATGATCCTCAACGCCATCTCGGCAGGCGATGCCGAGGCGGCGCGGGAGGCGATGCGCGGGCATCTCGGTGCCAGCCAGCAGCGCTATCGCGAGCGCCTGCACGCGCGCCAGGTTTTTTATGCCGACTCGGTCAAGGCCGCGGCAACGGAATAAGCAATTGAGGCAGCCCCATGGGACAGCAATGAATCACACTGACAATCATACGGATTTCACCTCCCGCTTCGCCATCGATCCTGTTTCTGCCGCAGCCATGGGAACGGACGAGCTGCGACACAATTTCCTGATCGAGGACTTGTTCCAGCCCGGCCGCATCGGCCTGACCTACACCCATTACGACCGCATGATCGTCGGCGGCGCCATGCCCGCCGGTACACCGCTGCCGCTGCAGGCGATCAAGCCGACCGGGACCAAGAATTTTCTTGACCGCCGTGAGATGATCATCGTCAACATCGCCGGTGCAGGCGTCGTCAAAGCCGGCGGCCAATCCTACGAGCTGCAGGCACGCGACATGCTCTATCTCGGCATGGGCACGGATGAGGTGTCGTTCGCTGCGACCAATCCGGCAGCGCCGGCTAAGTTCTACCTGCTCAGCGCGCCGGCGCATCAGAGCCATCCCAACCGGCTGATCCGCATCGGCGATGCCAAGCGGCTCGATCTCGGCAGCCAGGCAACCTCCAACGAGCGCTCGATCTTCCAGTTCATCCATGCCGATGGGGTAAAGACCTGTCAGCTTGTCGTCGGCATGACGCAGCTTGCCTCCGGTTCGGTCTGGAACACCATGCCATGCCATGTGCATGACCGGCGCATGGAGGCCTATCTCTATTTCGACCTGCCGGAGGCGGCGCGGGTGTTTCATTTCATGGGCGAACCGGACGAAACGCGCCATCTCGTCATGCGCAACGAGGAGGCGGTGCTGTCGCCGGGATGGTCGATCCATTCGGGCGCCGGCACCTCGAACTACGCCTTCATCTGGGCGATGGCCGGCGACAATGTCGACTATACCGATGTCGACCTGGTGGCGATGGAGGAGCTCAAGTGAGCGATCTCTCGGCCTTCAGCCTTGCCGGCAAGCGCATCCTCGTCACCGGCGCCAATACCGGCATCGGCCAGGGCATCGCCGTGTCGATCGCGCGCGCCGGTGGCGCGGTGGTCGGCGTCGGCCGGTCGGCGATGGACGAGACGGCGGAGAGGATTGAAGCGGCCGGCGGGCGCTTCGAGGCGGTCCGCTGCGACCTTGGCGACGATGCCGCCGCCCAGGCGATGCTTGACCGCGTCTGGGACGGCACCGGGCCGCTCGACGGCCTGGTCAACAATGCGGGCATCATCCGGCGTGCCGATGCGGTCGACCTCACCGAAGCCGACTGGGATGACGTCATCGGCGTCAATCTGAAGACGGTGTTCTTCCTCAGCCAGAGTTTTGCCAGGCGCGTGCTTGCCGACCCGGGGCGGCGTGGCAAGATCGTCAACATCGCTTCGGTGCTGAGCTTTCAGGGCGGCATTCGCGTCGCCTCCTACACCGCCTCCAAACATGGCGTGCTCGGTATCACCCGGCTGCTTGCATGCGAATGGGCGGCAAAGGGCATCAACGTCAATGGCATTGCGCCAGGCTATATCGAGACCAACAACACCGAGGCGCTGCGCACCGATCCCGACCGCAGCGCTTCAATCCTGGCGCGCATTCCGGCCGGGCGCTGGGGCGCGCCGGAAGACATCGGCGACGCAGCCGTCTTCCTGCTGGCGCCGGCGTCGAACTATATGCATGGCGCGGTGATGCCGGTGGACGGCGGCTGGCTGGCGCGATGAGCAACAAAAAAGATGAGAGTTTGGTGATGACCGGAACCAAAATCTTCTCGCATGCCGGCGAGGCTGCGTGGACGCCGACGCCGGATGGCAACCGCAGGCGCGTGCTCCTGCACACGGATGAGCTGATGATGGTCGAATTCGGTTTCGACAAGGGTGGCGTCGGCGCGCTACACTCGCATCCGCACGTCCAGGCGAGCTATGTCGCCGAAGGCCGCTTCGAAGTCACCATCGACGGCAGGACCGAAATCCTGGAGACCGGAAGCAGCTTCATCGTCCCGTCCAACCTTGTCCATGGCGTCAAGGCGCTGGAGGCGGGACGACTGGTCGACAGCTTTACGCCGCACCGCGCCGATTTCCTCGACTGAGCTGCGGACCCGAAGATCAGGCAGCCGGTTCTCAGAACGAAAAAACCCGCGCCTCCGGAGAGACGCGGGCGTGTTGCCTGGGCGCTTGTGGCGCCGCGGTACTCAAAACATCACCGCAGAACCTGAACCTGCCGAATGATGGTGAAGATAGGATTAACCGCTCCGAGGCGGTGCGATATTCACAGCCAAGGCGAATAGGGGCTGGAACGACGGTCTGATATCGGCCAATGAGAGAGAAGTTCGCCTCAGGCGGTGCCGCGGACAGGACCAGAGGGGTCGATAAATGTTCGAATCTGCTGTCCAGGCAATCACCTGGCGATTCGCCGGGGAATTTCGGCAGGTCGTATCCCCGAAAGTTCTGTAATGCAGGCAGCAGCGAGCATCCCGGCAGAGGATTCCAAGCGGCGCGTTCTGAAGGATGTATTCGGCTTCGATGATTTTCGTCTCGGCCAGGCGGCCGTGATGGAGGCGCTGCTGGCCGGGCATCATGTGCTGGCTGTCATGCCGACCGGCGCCGGCAAATCGCTCTGCTACCAGGTCCCGGCGCTGGTGCTGGGCGGGCTCACCATTGTCGTTTCGCCGCTGGTGGCCCTGATGCAGGATCAGGTCGCCGCATTGCGCCTTGCCGGCGTGGCGGCCGATACAATCAATTCCTCGCTCGACCGCGATGCCAATGTCGCTGCATGGCGCCGTGTCGCGGCAGGCCAGACGCGCCTGCTCTATCTTGCACCGGAGCGGCTCATGACCGTGCGAATGCTCGAGGCGTTGACCAAGCTCGATGTCCGGCTGATCGCCATCGACGAGGCACATTGCATCTCCCAATGGGGACCGGCGTTCCGGCGCGAATACGAAGAATTGTCGAGACTACGTGATATCTTCCCGAAAGTGCCGATCATTGCGTTGACGGCGACGGCGGACGAGGCGACGCGCACCGACATTGCCGCGCAACTGTTCGACGGGCGCGTCGATACCGTGGTGCTCGGCTTCGACCGGCCGAACATCAAGCTAAGCATTGAGCCCAAGCAGGATAGCAAGCGCCAATTGCTAAACTTCGTGCAGCGCCATGCGGGCCGCAGCGGGATCGTCTATTGCCTGTCACGCAAAAAGACCGAAGAGATGGCGGCGTTCCTCGAGCGGAACGGCGTACGCGCGCTCGCCTATCACGCCGGCATGAGCAAGGACACGCGTGAAGCGAATCAAAACGCTTTCATGACCTTGTCCGGCGTGGTGATGGTGGCGACCATCGCCTTCGGCATGGGGATCGACAAGCCGGATGTCGCCTATGTCTTCCACACAGACCTGCCGGGCAGCTTGGAGGCCTATTATCAGGAAATCGGGCGGGCGGGCCGCGACGGGCGGGCGGCCGAGGCACATATGCTCTTCGGTCTCGGCGATATCCGCATGCGCCGGCTTTTCATCGAAGACGAGGACGCGCCGGCTGAGCACAAAAGGCGCGCGCATGGCCGACTCGATACGCTGATCGGTTATTGCGAGACGACGCAGTGCCGCCGTCAGATCCTGCTTGGCTATTTCGGCGAAAGTGCTTCGCCTTGCGGCAATTGCGACAACTGCCTCGACCAGGCGCCGCATGCGGATGGCGAGGCGGAGGCGCGGATCATCCTGGCGGCGATCGCACAGACCGGCGAGCGCTTCGGCGTCGCCCATGTCGTCGATGTCCTGCTCGGCCATGAGACCGAGAAGGTCCTGGACAGGAACCACCACAGGCTTGCCAGCTTCGGCACCGGTGTGGCGCATAAAAAGAGTTTCTTGCTGTCGCTGCTCCGCCAACTCGTCGCGGGAGGGTTCCTGACATTGGACTCAGCCGGCCATGGCGGCGTCGCCATTGCCGAGAAGGGCCGTGCGCTGGCTCGGGGCGAGGCTTCATTCCGGTATCGCTTGGACGCGCGCCAGTCATCGCGAGGCAAGATACGTCCTGAGGATACCGCAGCAGGCACGGAAGGTCTGGATTCGGCGCTGCTGGCCGCGCTCAAGGCTGTACGGCTGCGTCTTGCCCGGGAACGCCAGGTGCCGGCCTTCGTGATCTTTTCGGATCGTACACTGATCGATATGGCCGAACGCTGCCCGCGTGATCTGGACGCCTTCGCCGCGGTCAACGGCGTCGGCGCCGCCAAGCTCAAGGATTTCGGCGAGATATTCCTCGGCGCGATCGCTGCGCATCAGCCCGGTGGATCGGCGTGAGGGTAGCCAAAAATCAAACTCGCAATTGCGCGACACTGCAACAGGTTAGTTTGCCAGGCAGCATTTCTTTGCTTTCTTGCCGCTTCCACAGGGACACGGATCATTGCGTCCGACATGGCGCCAAGGATTTGTGACCGGCGCTGTCAATCTCGACAACTCGTCGAGCCAAGTTTGTTCCGGCAAGGGCGATTGCCAATCTTCCTCGCCAAAATACTCAAGGTGGCTGGTCCATTCCAACGCTTCAAGCACGTCGTCGATATAGCCGAGAGCGGCGCGCTCGAATCGATCCATGTCGTTTGGGCTTTGCTCGGCGGCCAGGAGATCGTCTTCGAAATCGCGGCGGTCGATTACCCCTTCGGGGATGCGGCCGTCGTCCCATGCGCTGTGAACAAGTGACGCCAGATCGCGCAAGCCAAGCAGGGCGATCGCCCCCAGCCAGGCGATCCAGGCGAAATCGTCGTCATCGGCCAGCCTCTCGGTGTGGAATCGCTCGAGAAAATCTCGCATTCGGTCACGCTCGATGCGGCCTTCCCAGGTCAGGAAGGTCGCTGCGCCCAAAACTGCATCGCGGACGAATTCATCGACGGAGCGGTCGCTGATCAAGCTGAACAAAGCGTCGGCGTCGCCATCAAATACGCCGGCGACGATACGCGCCATGCTCTCGGTCACCACGTCGCCGAGCAGGTCATCGAGGTCGCGTCCCGGCCGGCGCAGCAGGCGCAACAAGGGCCCGAACGTTCTAGTGTCGCGAGCGCCGCCCAGAATGTAGATGCCTCGCAAGAGCAGCATCTGATCATCCCGCGACAGAGCCTCTCCTTCGGCCGCTCTTGTGACGACGGCACGCAGCGCGGGAGCCGATTCTTCAATCCTCGCTATGCAGTGAATGATTGCGACATCCGGCAATTGCTGCTCGTTTGCCACGGCATGTAGTTGATCTTCTATCGGACCGAGATCGAAGCCGGGCTTGCCCCGGCCAAGGACGGAGTCCAGTGCTTCTTTCTTCATGGCATCCTCGCTGCCGTTCGCGCTTGCCAAATCTACGACAGGCCGGCTGCCTTTCAACAGTTCATCCGCACAAACGGCAAATTCCTGTGCAGAAAGTACCAGACGGGGCGAGTTCGATCTCGACACAGCTCTATCCTGAACTGACCTGTGGGGGACGAGGATCGGCCAGCAGCCAAGCAACCATGAGCGAATATCAATACTACGAGTTTCGGGCGGTCGACCGCCCACTCAGCGAAGCGGATCGCCGGGACTTGCGCGATGTGTCGACGCGGGCGCGGATTACGGCCACGAGCTTCACGAATTTCTACGAGTGGGGCGACTTTAAAGGCGATCCGGTCGCGTTGATGCGGCGTTGGTTCGATCTTCATCTCTATTTGGCGAATTGGGGCACCCACCGGCTGATGATCCGGTTTCCAGCGCGATTAATCGACCGGCAGCGTCTCGAGGGATTCCTGCATGCGGTCGATTGCCTCGAGATCAGCACGTCCGGCGAGAACCTGATCGTCGACATCCTGTGCGAAGAACTGGAACCTGCGGACGATTGGGATAATTGGGACGACGACTCGCACTGGCTCGAAGCACTGGCGCCGCTGCGCGCCGACGTGCTCGGCGGCGATCTGAGGCTTTTCTACCTGCTGTGGCTGAAGGCGGCCGAGATCGGTTCCGTCAAGCCGGACGAGGCGGAGCCTTTGCCGGGGATCGGCCCGATGACGCCCGCGCTCGACGCTTTCGCGCGCTTCTTTCAGCTCGACGCCGACCTCGTCGCTGAGGCGGCCGAGCGTCCCGCCGGCACGACAGCGGAATTGTCGCCGGATATGGTCCGGCGTTCAGTCGGCGCCTTGTCCGATCATGAAAAGACGACGCTGCTCGTTCGTCTCGTCGACGGCGATCGGCATGTTGAAAACGAGCTTCGGGCGTTCGTCCGGAATCGCTCGATGTTGAAAGTCTCTGTTGGAAGCCCCATGGCCACTGTTCCGCGCTCGGCCGGCGAACTGCGAGCCCGTGCCGAGGCGATCCGTCAGGCCCGCGAGCGCGCGCAGGAGGAGCAACGAGAGGCTGAAAGAAAACGGCAGGCGGCGGAAGAGGCGCGCGCTCGCCGTATTCGGCTCGATGCGCTCTCGCGACGCGGCGAAAGCGTCTGGCGTGAGGTGGAGAGCGAGATCGAACGCCGCAACCCTCCCGGCTACGATGAGGCCGCCAGCCTTCTGCTCGACCTCAAGGCAATCGCCGAGGAATGTGGCACGACCCACGATTTTGCTCGCAGGCTGCAGGCGATCCGCGATCGGCATATCCATAAGAGGCGTTTTATCGAACGGCTAAGAGACGATTAGCACCGGCTTCGTCTCGCCGCGGCAATCGCAGCCTCCTGCTGCCGCAAGCGCTCGATCTTCGCACTCTGGCGGGCAGCCACGGTCGAGGCGACACGCTGCCCTCCCAGCAGCCAGCCCGGAATGTTGGTGTGGACGACTTTGCCACGAGCGATGGCTGTCGCCGACATTTCGTCGGCGACAGCGCCGATCGCCACGTTGAGCTCGACGCAACTCATCTTGTCGTATTTCGCAGCATCAAAGGATGCCGGCAAAGGCGATGCGCAACTTCCGACAAACATGAGGCTGCATATCAGAGGCGTGGACGTGGAGATCGCCTTCATTCCCTTATCAAGCACATTGATGCCGGACGGGCGGATTTTCGGAGGGTTCTCGATCTAGGGCCGCGAAGCACTCGCGAGGTTCCGCGTAACTGAAGCATGTGACCTCTACAATACTCTGTGCTGACCGACCTGTTTGTCTTCAAAGAATTCCGAGAGAGCCGCTGCCGTCTTGTCGGGGTGCTCTTCCGGGAAAAAGTGCCCGCCTTGGACAGCGCATCCTGCCACTCTGTCGGCCCATTTCCTCCAGATGGCCAGCGGCCCGCCTTCTTGCGCATACCAGTTCTCCAGGGCGCCTTCGCCACTCCATAGCGCCAGTAGCGGACACTCGATGCGACGACCGTTTGCGCGGTCCAGCGCGTCATGTTCACGATCGATCGTCGCAGCGGCGCGATACTCTTCGCAGATGGCATGAATATGCGCGGGATCGCGAAGCGCATCAACATAGGCGTTCCTGACCTCTTTGGAGACCATTTTCGCCGACGATCCCCAGTGCGTAATTGCATCGTCGACGACAGCATCGGGAGCCGCGCCGATCAGACGCTCCGGCAGGGGCTCCGGCTGCGCAAGAAGGCTCCAGGGCCAGAAGCCGAGCGCCAGTCTGGCATCCGCCCGATCCCACGTTGCGGCGGTGGGGATGATGTCGAGGACGGCGATTTTGAGCACTTTGTCGGGATGGTCGAGCGCCAGGCGATAGGTAACCCGCCCGCCGCGATCATGCCCGGCAACCATGAACCGCTCAAACCCCAGCTGCTTCATGGCCTGAACCATGTCGCCGGCCATGGCGCGTTTGGCGTATGGGCTATGATCGGCAGAGGAAATCGGACATCCGCTTTGCCCATAGCCTCGAAGGTCGGCGGCGACCACCGTGAAGCGGAGCGCCAAGGCTGCGGCGATATCCCTCCACATCAGATGCGTTTCTGGAAAACCGTGAAGAAGCAGCAGCGGCGGACCGGTGCCTCCGACCCTTGCGAAAATCGTCGTATCGTCCAGTCGTAGGCTGGTGGCTCTGAACCCTGCAAACACCGTCAGCTTCCTCCGCGCCCTTAGGAAAGCTCCCTAAGGGCGCTAACGGCCGCCTGGGGCGAAAACCCCGGCCGCGATGGCCAGGGTTCAAGCCGGCCAGTTGCTAGAATCGAAACCAGACCCAGACGCGCCTGCGGAAGCACCGCCTGCGCCGATAGCCGTTTCGCCAGTAAACGCGACAGACCCTTCTCCAGGCGCGCCGGCGGCGCCGGCGCGGCATGTGCCACCGGCGATGATAGACTGGTTGCAACTCTGCTTGAGTTTCGTCGTCGTCGAAGGTCTCGACATCCGGCGCCTCGAGTTCATCGAGAATGCCGCTTCTGGCAGTTGGAACGCCGGCCACTGCGTTGATTGGCCGAACCGTGCTTGCAAGGGCCGCGGCCCCGGCAATGCCAAACATTCCTGTCAAAAATAGTCGCCGATCCATGGAAACCTCCCAGTCTTCAACCAGCGATAGAACAAGCTGACGATTGGGAGATAGCGCAGTCGGTGCAAACGCCTAGTGCCGCACGGCGATTGGCGGTGGTCCGGTCGGCCGGAGGGTGTTGCCTCGTCCTCGAAGTGGGATGGCTACCTCGATCGACAAACACCCGGAGCTTTCTGAATGGATGGCGGGCCGAAAACAATGAAGATCGAATGACGTCTACGCCATAGCCACGCAATTTCACGCTACTCGCGTTGCAAGGAGGCTTGACTGCCATCCTACCAGAAGGTAGGTAAAAGCATGAGCAACTTGTCTACCACCTCTGATGACATCCTGGCTTGTGCACGCTCACTGATCGTCGCTGGCGGCTACAACGGTTTCAGTTATGCCGACATTGCTGAAGTGGTCGGGATCCGTAAGGCGAGCATCCATCACCATTTCCCAAGCAAGGTCGATCTGGTTCGGACGCTGGTTGCGCGGTATCGCGAAGAAACTGAAGCGGGGATGGCAAATGTCGAACTTCACGAATCCGATCCGCTCGAACAGTTGCGGATCTATGCCGGGTATTGGGAAGCCTGCATCGCGAACGCCAGCGCCCCGTTTTGTATCTGCGCGCTGTTGGCAAGCGAGCTCCCCGTGCTGCCCAAGGAAGTTGGCCTTGAGGTCCGGGCGCATTTCCGCTCGCTGTCGGCTTGGCTGACATCGGTGATGGAGCGCGGTGCGCGGCACGGCCAATTTCGACTGATGAGTACCCCTCGTGCCGAGGCTGAAGCGTTCATGGCGACCGTTCACGGCGCGATGCTTTCAGCACGGGCCTATGACGATCCGAAGATATTCGGCGTCGTGACAGGCCCGCTCCTGGAGCGGCTCGCTCTGCGTTCCCTCCAGATACGACCCTAAGACCTCAACTAACCATAGGCGTAACGACTCTGCGACGTTCGTCGAGAGTCCCTACCTACTAGTCGAAAGGACGATCCAATGACGGTTCACAATGGCGATCTTTCCCGCGCCAGCCAGGAACAATGGCTCAAGCTCTATTACTTCGCTCGGACGGCGTTCTCGGCTGCCTGGGTGGCGGCTGCCTTTACGGTGGGACAGAATTCCGGGGTGGTCGCGGCGGTGTTACTCGTGGCTTATCCTGCGTGGGATGCCCTGGCCAATTTTGTCGACGCATCGCGCAGCGGAGGATTGGGACAGAATCGCACCCAGGCCATCAACGTCGTGGTCAGTGTGGCGACAACGCTCGCGGTCGTTGTTGCGCTGAAGATGAGCATGAATTGGGTGCTGGGCGTGTTCGGCCTATGGGCGATCCTGTCCGGCCTGCTTCAACTCGGCACCGCCGTCCGCCGTTGGAAGAGCTCTGGTGCGCAGTGGGCGATGGTCCTGAGCGGAGGGCAATCAGCACTGGCAGGCACGTTTTTCATCGCGCAGGCGCGGATGCCGATGCCGCCATCGATCACCAACGTGGCCGGCTATGCCGCAGTAGGCGCCCTCTACTTCCTTGTTTCGGCGGTGTGGCTGAGCGTGAGCCAATTGCGGCGGAAGGCTGCATAGGCCCGCGATCTTAAGCCATTACCGGCGCGATGAGAGATGCTGTTACCTATGGGTCCGGGTTGGACACCATTCCGAAGTGGATAGTGTGCTGAAGGTTCTGCAAAAAGTTTTGGAGAGAGAACGGGGCTTGCTCTGAGGGGCGAGCGGCCATGGCACGGTGGTGACGTTGCGATCACCGATTCCCGTGGAAGGGGAAGTGCCATGACCAATCGAGACGTTAGACTGAGCAGA
>NZ_JAMYQC010000034.1:0-70675 GCF_040320645.1 Mesorhizobium sp. M0633 | reverse complement strand
ATTGCGGGTCGCGCTCGACAAGCGCGATCGAGCCCGAAAACCCTTCCTCGCGCAGATAATAGGCGACCGAGGAGCCGACGATGGCTCCGCCGATGATGACGATATCGTAATGCACCTTTTGGCCCTTCCGATCTGAACCGCCGAGTCACGCCGCCGGCAGGATGATCTCGAAGCGCGTGCCGCTCGCCGAGTCAACCAGCCGGATCGTGCCATCATGCGCTTTCAGGAGGGCCAGCACGATGCCGAGGCCCATGCCGGTGCCGCCGGAATCGCGGCGCGTGGTGAAGAACGGCTCGAAGATGCGGCCTCGGTTGCTGGGCGAAATGCCGGCGCCGTCGTCAGCGACCACGATGGTGGCCTTGCCGTCCGCTTTTGCGGCTGTGACCGATACCAGCGTCGCGCCGTGCCGCGCCGAATTGTCGATGAGATTGGCCAGCACGATCGCAGCGTTTTCGGCCGATATGCGCAGCCCGATCTCAGTGCCCGCCTCGACGCGCACCGCCAGCCTGTCGTCGGCCGGCAGCAGCGCCAGTGACGCACCGAGCGACGTGTTTTCGCCGCTCGGCTCGAGATTTTCGGCGCGCGCCAGGTCGAGCAGGCGGCGCACCAGAAGGTTGAGCCGGCCGGCATCGGTGACGATATTGTCCGAAAACCGCCGCCGCTCGGCCTCGTCCATCGCGCTGCCCGAATCGCGCAGCAGTTCGGCGGCCCCCTGGATCGCCGTCAGCGGCGATTTGAGCTCGTGCGAGACGTGGGTGGCAAAGGTCTGGATGCCGTCGGAGCGTGCGTGCAGCTTTTCGGCCATGTCGAGGAAAGCAGCAGAGAGTTCACCCATTTCGCGCGTGCCGTGGTGATCGAGCGGCCTGATCGCCGCGCGGTCGCCGGCGGCGATGCGTTTCGTGCGTTCCATCAGCGCATAGATCGGACGGCTGACGGCGCGCAGGAAGACCAGCCCGATCAGCAGCGCGCCGCCGAGGATGGTGATTGCCGCCAGCGCCACCTTGCCGCGCTCGCCATAGAGATGCTTGACGATGTTGTTCGGCGTCCGCGACAGATAGACGACGCCGGCGACCTTGCCGGAGACCGCAACCGGCATGGCCACGAAGACGCGAACCTTGGTGCCGCGGCTGACCGAATAGAGCGGCGGCGACGGCTGGTCGGGAACCCGCAGCCTGAGCGCGCTGGCGTAGCGGCCGGCAAGCGCTGCGCGAACCTCTTCGACAGCGGCGAGCGACAGGCCGGCCTCCTCACGGCCGGCGATGACCACGCCTCTGGGATCGAGCAGCCGGAAGCCGGCGAGCGTGGTCTTCTGCGTCTCGGCAAGAATGCCCGACAGGCGTGCGCCGATTGCCGCGAAGGCGGGATCGGCGCTGGCCGCGGTGGCCGCGGGCCGGGTCGGCAGGATCCCGTCGGACGCAAGATCGAGGCCCGGTTCGATCGCCTGGTAGGGAGAAGCCCGATCGCTGGTGTTGGGTGAAGGCACGGGTGCGCCTAGCTTTTCCGGGGCAAGGCCGGCCTCACGGACCTCTTGCGCATAGATCGCGCCAAGGGCGGCGCCTTGGGCGATCAGCTCGGCCTCGGTCTGCCTGATCAGCTGGTTCTCGTAGAGCCGGAAGAAAAACAGGCCGGCCAGCGGCAGCGCCATCACCATGATCAGGATGGCGATGACGACCGTGGCGAGGCGAGGCCGCCATTTGCTGCCAATCAGTTCTTGGGCGCTCACGCGCCGCATCCGCCCAGCCGAAAACCGACGCCGTGCACGGTCTCGATCGCATCGACGCAGCCGACGGCCGCCAGCTTGGCGCGGATATTGCGGATATGGCTGTCGACGGTGCGGTCTGCGACATGGATATTGGCCGCATAGGCGTTGGCCATCACCATGTCGCGGCCAAGCACATGCGCCGGCCGCGCCAAAAAGCCTTTCAGGATCGCGAATTCGATCGACGTCAGCGCCAGCGGCTTGCCGTCGAAGCTGGCTGTATGGCTTGCCGGAACCAGCAACAGTCTGCCATGCGAGAATTGCCGGTCGTCGGCTGGTTCCGGCGTGGGCCGGGCGCGGCGCAGAATGACGTTGACGCGGGCGACCAGCTCGCGCGGGCTGAACGGCTTGGTGACATAATCATCGCCGCCCATCTCCAGCCCGAGGACGCGGTCGATCTCTTCATCGCGCGCGGACAGGAACAGCACCGGCAGGTCGGATGTGTGGCGCAGCCGCCGGCACACTTCCAGCCCGTCCATTTCCGGCATGCCGATGTCGAGCACGACGAGATCGGGCGCATGGCGCTCTATCGCCTGCAAGGCAGCCGCGCCGTCCGGCACCGCCAGCGTTTTCATGCCGGCCTTTTCCAGCGCGAAGCAGATGATTTCGCGAATGTGCGGGTCGTCGTCGGCGACCAGTATGTGGTGCGGCATCAAATCAGCGGCCCGGCATGAAGGGTTCGGACATCGGAGGAACCACGAACGGGCCACGCCTGTCGAGGGCGCGGTTGAGCCGCCAGTCACGAAAGCTCCAGCCCCGCCAGCTTTCCTGGCCGGCGCGGAAGCGTGCTTCGTCCTGTGCATACCAGCCGGCGAGTTCGCGGATGGAGGCATCCTCCGCGGAAACCGTCCTGCTCTGGTGCTGGACGAAGCGATCGAGCGCCGGCAAGGCGCCGGGCCCGAGCGAGCGCAGGTACCAGACGTCGAGCTGGGTGCCTTGGCCGGTCATTTCGAAGCAATGGTCGACATTGTAGTTGGCAATCAGCGCGGCAAAGTTGATGAACGAGCAGGCATAGAGCGTCGCCGATAGCGTCAGAAGATTGGCGGCAAGCAGCCATTCGTTGGACTTTTCGCGCGCGATGCGGGCTATGATCAGGACAAGGCCCGCCGCCACCAGCCCCATCCAGACGAACGCAGCGACACGCCAATAGGTCAGCGCATAGATACCGATATAGAGATCGAGCCGCAGGATCGACGAGATCACCAGGAGGATGTTCTGCGCCACCCAGGCATAAACCAGCCGGCGGATGAGCGGATCGCCGGAGGTCGCACTTCCCGGCCGCAGCGCCGCCAGCACGAAGCCGGCGGCCAGCAGCGCCGTGACGATCAGCGGATAGGCGCCGCGATGCGCGTAGGCGGCATAGGTCAGCCCGTCGGGAAGCGCGATGCCGCCCCACAGATAGGTGGCGTCGAGTGCGCTCTGCACCGCGAACAGGATGTTGAAGACGACGAGCGCGCGGAGGATAGCGGCCTTGCCGAAGACGATGTCCTCGATGGTGGTCCTGGTGGCCGGCGTCGCCGGTGCGCTGGCTGGCGACACCCTGCGGCGGCGGAGAAAGCGCGGCAGCCGCGGCCGCAGAAAGGCCCAGACGCAGGCAAGCACGAACAGCCAGAAGCCGAGACGTGGCAGCTGGACGACGTCGAGCAGTGCCATCAGGTCGATCAGCGAGAACCAATATTCGATGACCGGATTGGCGGCGCCGAACAGCGCGAGGAACACTGCGCCGAGGCCCAGCGGCATGACCCAGACGGCGATCGCCGCAAGGCGCACGCGCCGCCGGCCAAGCCGCCGCGCCGCCGTGCGCCAGCGGAAGAAATCAAGGACGAGCCGAAATGGCGTTGCAAGCAGGAACAGCGAGAGTTGGCCGGCAATACGGGCAAGGCCGCGCCGCAACCGTCCGGCCAGTGAAAGCGCGAGGATGGCCGTCGCCGCCAGCGCGATCGAGACGGACAGTGCGCTGACATTTTCCACAAGCGGCAGCAGCGCCATAAACAGCGCAACCGGCTTGAACCAGAACCTGCCATCGTTGAAGACGTCGAGAGGATGGAGAGCCATGCTCGCCGCTGCAATCGCAACGCCGAACAGGAAAAGCGTGATGCCCGCCGGTTGGCCATAGAAGAAGAAATCGGCCAACGCGACGAGCAGGACGGCAACGCCGAAGCGGCTGCAATAGCTCGGCGCCGCCGAGAGGAATACTGTCATGATCGGGCTTTCTCGGCGGCTTTGATGCGGCTGGTGGGCAGGGATTTCCGGGCGAAAGGGAGGAGGGTTGCCAAAGTCTGGGGCGGATCGACGAGCCACCAGCTTTCGCGGCGAAGCCGGTACGGCAGGGACCAACGGGAGTTCTTTTGCTCTTGCATGCCGCCCTTGTCGCATCCGGTCGGGTGGCAAGCGGGGCGGAGACGAGGAGATTTTCCGAAATTGCGTGCAGTTTTTATGCACGGCTTGCCTCGGCTAGCTGCAGGCGGCATAGATCGAAGATGACCACCGAAAGCTACCGCCCGCGCCGCTCGGTGCTTTACGTCCCGGCTTCGAACGACAAGGCGCTGGCCAAGATCCAATCGCTGGCCTGCGATACCGTCGTCATCGATCTCGAGGACGCCGTCGCCCCGGCCGATAAACTTTCCGCGCGCGAAAAACTGGCGGCGATTTTCGCCGGCCATTCCAACCGGCGCTGCGAGATGGTCGTGCGCATCAACGCGCTGTCGAGCGAGTGGGGCGGCGCCGACCTGCTGGCCGCGGCAAAATGCTCGCCCGACGCCATCCTGCTGCCCAAGGTCGACACGCCGCGCGACATTCTCGAGGCCGGCGACGTGCTCGACGACAATTTTATCGCCGACGAAGTCAAGCTATGGGCGATGATCGAGACGCCCAAGGCGCTGCTCAACATTGGGCCGATTGCCGAGCTCGGCCGCGATCCGGCCTCTCGACTGGTGTGTTTCGCTGCCGGAACGAATGACCTGGTCAAGGACACCGGAATTCTCGCCATGCCCGACCGGCGCTATCTCGTTCCATGGCTGATGCAGATGGTGCTCGCCGCGCGCGCCGGCGGCCTCGACCTGCTCGATGGCGTCTTCAATGATTTTCGCGATATGGACGGGTTTGCGCGCGAGTGCACGGAAGCGGCCGCCATGGGTTTTGACGGCAAGTCGCTGATCCATCCAGCTCAGATCGAAGCCGCGAACCGCGCCTTTGCACCGTCGCCCGAAGCAATAGCCGAGGCGCGCGCGGTCAAGGATGCCTTCGCGTTCGCCGAAAATACCGGTAGGGCGGTAGTTGCGCTGAACGGCAAGATGGTCGAGCGGCTCATCTGGCGCAGGCCGAAAAACTGCTGGCGAAGGCCGCCGCTGTTCGCGCATGACTAACGTAACTGACGACAGGATTGAAGAATGAAACTCTACCGCTTTCTGTCCGGCCCGGACGATGCCAGCTTCTGCCACAAGGTGACGGCGGCGCTGAACAAGGGCTGGCACCTGTTCGGCTCGCCGACCTATGCCTATGACAAGGAGGCCAAGACCATGCGCTGCGGCCAGGCCGTGGTGAAGGACATCGAGGGCCAGGAATACGGCCCCGACACCAAGCTCAGCGATTGGTAGGTGCTACCGGCTACGGCAGCCTTTCCCAGACGGCTCTGATTTCGTTGAGCCGCGCGTCTGCGAGCCCGTCGACGTCATCGCAGCTGAAATAGAGTATCGATAGCGCTGCAAGGAGGCCGGGATAACCGGAGACGTAACCCATCTTCGTAAGTATCTCGGGAACCCGCAGTCGCTTGCGTTCGATCAAGGAGATCGCGCATTCTGCAGTCAGAGATGCCACCGGGTGGTCGACTTCGGATAGCCAAAAGTCGACCAGAGCTAGGAGAATGGCGGGCTCGACGGCAGCACTTGCGGGCAGATGGCAAAGCTCGCTAAGTGCTAAGAACGCGGCATTCGGCGAAATCCTCACTGCGGATTCGATCAGTTCCCGGCTCAGTGAAATGTCGTGATACGGCCAATTGCAATCGATCAGATCGGCAAATTCTGCTTCTGTCATCTGAGTGCTATTCAGCCGCTTCCTCGATCCGCTCCATATCGTCGTCCGACAGGCCGAAATGGTGGCCGATCTCGTGGATCAGCACATGGGTGACGATGTCGCCCAGCGTTTCCTCGTTCTCGGCCCAGTAGTCGAGGATGGCGCGGCGATAGAGCGTGATGCGGTTCGGCCCCTCGCCGGTCTGCGGGTTCCAGCGCTCGGCGATGCCGCGCCCCTCGAACAGGCCGAGCAGGTCGAAGGGCGTTTCCAGCGAAAGGTCGTCCATGATCTCGTCGGTCGGGAATTCGGCGATCTGAATGACGATCTCGCCGGTCAACTTGCGAAAGTCCTCCGGCAGATGGGCATAGGCCTCCAGCGCCAGGAGCTCGATTTCCTCCATCGTTGGCGAAAGCTGGTCGTGCCAGATGCGTGTTTGGTAGATGCGAGCCATGCTTTGTCCTTTGATCCCGGCATATAGGCTTTCGGGCCGGACTCGGCAAATGGTCGGGCTGGGGTGACCGTGTCACGCCCCCACTACAGGAATAAATTCCCCATGACTCCGCTTGACTCTTTGGCCGGCCTCTGGAATTCTAGGGAACATAACAGGAACAATTGTGAGTGGAAGCTGACCGTCATGGCGACAAGCGCCGTGGCGCGGGAGACTGTTTTTGCCCTGCGCCGCCAGATCGCGAAGATCGAAGGGACCTTGCCCGAGCGCCTGGAGGCGCCGGCCAGTTCGTCGTTTGACGCGGATGTCTCTCGTCAGAGTCTGACACCCTCTCGGCATCCGACACCCGCTCGGAATCTGACCATTGTCCGGCGCGGCCTCGCCGTGGCGCCGCCCGATGCGTTTTTGCGCACCGGCGCCGAGCGCCTCGATGCTGCGCTGAGCGGCGGCCTGCCGAAGGCGGCGGTGAGCGAGTTTCATGGCGCCGCGACCCGCGATGCCGGGGCCGTTGCCGGTTTTGCCTTGTCGCTCGTCAGCCTGATCCTCAGCCAGGGGCCGCGATTGCCGGTGCTGTGGATCGGCACATCCGAGGTTTTCCGCGAGGCCGGCTTTCCCTATGCCAGGGGGCTTCACGCCTTCTTCGGCATCGAGCCGGAGCAATTGCTGTTTTCCGAGGCGCCAAGGCTGCTCGATGCGCTGTGGATCGCCGAGGAGGCTGCCCGGATGACGGCGCTGGCCGCCGTCATCCTCGAAATCCGCGGCAGCCCGCAGCGGCTTGACCTCACCGCGACGCGGCGGCTGCACGCCCGCGCGCAGAGTGCGGGCCGGCCGCTGTTCCTGCTGCGCCAGGCCGGCGAGCCCGAACCGACGGCAGCGCCCGTCCGCCTCATCCTGTCGGCGGCACCGGCGGCAACGCGTAAGACGCTTGCCGGGCCGCTCGCCGGCTCGATCGGCCGACCCGCCTTCACCGTCGCCATCGGCAAGAGCCGCACGGCCTTGCCCGGAAAATTCACACTGGAGTGGAACCCCGATGAACGCATATTCGAAGAAAGACGGGGCGAGCAAGGAAGGTCTCAGGAATGGGCCCCAGAACGGCCAAAGACTCCTATCCCTGTGGTTTCCGCATCTCGCCGCCGAGAGGATCCTGCGGCAGCGTCTGGGGCGGTCCTGGCGTTCCCGGCCGTCGGATCACCTGCCGCTGGTGATCAGTCACCGCGACCGGAACGCCCAGCGCATCGCCGCCCTCGACGAGCGGGCCGAGGCGCTTAATCTGAAGCGCGGCATGGGCATAGCCGACGCACGCGCCATGCATCCCTCGATCGACATCGTGGAGGCCGATCCGGAGGCCGACCGGCGCCTGCTCGAAGGCCTCGCCGACTGGTGCGACCGCTATACCCCGCTGGTGGCGCTTGACGGGACCGACGGCCTCTATCTCGACGTCACCGGCTGCACCCATCTTTTCGGCGGCGAACGCTCGATGCTGGACGATATCCTGTCGCGTTTTTTCCATCAGGGCTTCGATGTCCGCGCCGGGCTTGCCGCCACGCCTGGTGCTGCCTGGGCGGCGGCGCGGTTTGCTGGCGACCGCATCGTGCCCGATGGTGAGGAGGAAGCGCTTCTCGCGCCCTTGCCGCTGGCGGCGCTGCGCATCGACCCGGAGGTACGCGCCAGCCTCGAAAGCGTCGGCCTGCGCACGGCGGGCGCCGTCATGGCGGCACCGCGCGCGCCGCTGGCCCGCCGCTTCGGCGCATCGCTGCTCTTGCGCCTCGACCAGGCGCTTGGCCGCCTCGAGGAGGCCGTGTCGCCGCGCCTGCCGGTGGCACCGCTTTCGGTCGAGCGTCACCTTGCCGAGCCGATCATGCTGACCGAAGACATCGAGCGGCTGACCGGCATGCTGGCGACCACCTTGAAGAGCGACCTCGAGCGTCGCGGCGAGGGCGCAAGGCGGCTGGCGCTGCTGCTTTTCCGCGTCGATGGCGGCGTCAGCCGCATCGCCGTCGGCACCTCGCGGCCCTTGCGTGAGCCGCTGCTGATCCAGAAATTGTTCCACGAACGGCTTGCCGCGCTCGAACAGGATATCGACGCCGGCTATGGCTTCGATCTCGTGCGCCTCTCGGTGCTGACCGCCGCCGCCTTCGATATGCAGCAGGCCGACCTTGCCGGCGAAACGAGCGACGACGGCGCCGATATCGCGCTTTTTGCCGACCGCATTCGCGCCCGGCTCGGCGAAGGCGCGGTCTTGAAGCCGGTCGCCGTCGAGAGCCATCTGCCGGAGCGCGCCGTCGCCACCCTCCCCTTCACGGAGGCGCCGCAGAGAAGCTCGCCGCCGAAGCAGCCGGACAAGGTGAAGGATGCTCCCACGACCGTCTTCCAGCCGGAACGGCCGATCCGGCTTTTCCGTTCGCCCGAGCCGATCGAGGTGCCGGCCACCGAAATGCCGGAAGGCCCGCCTTTGAACTTCCGCTGGCGGCGCGCGCTCTACCGGGTCGCGCGCGCCGAAGGGCCGGAGCGCATCGCGCCGGAATGGTGGCGAGGGGCGCCGGGACGAGAAGATGAGCCAACCCGGGATTATTTCCGCATCGAGGATGCCGACGGCCGCCGTTACTGGCTCTACCGCCAGGGTCTTTACGGCGCCTCGCTGCCTTCGCCGCGCTGGTTCATGCATGGGATCTTCGCATGAATGCGCTGACGGCCATTCCCTATGCCGAATTCGGCATCCAGTCGAACTTCTCGTTTCTGCGCGGTGCCTCGAAACCGGAGGAGCTGGTGGTCGCGGCAAAATTCCTGGGGTTTTCGGCGATCGGTCTCGCCGACCGCAACACGGTGGCGGGCGTGGTGCGCGCCTGGCAGCAGGCCAAGGTGGAGGGTGCTTCCTATCATCCCGGCTGCCGCCTGGTTTTTTGCGACGGCACGCCGGACATCCTCGCCTACCCGCAGGATCGCAAGGGTTGGGGTCATCTCTGCCGCATGCTGACGCAGGCCAATCTGCGTGACGAGAACGAAAAAGGGGCGACGCTCCTCAAACAGAGCGATCTTCTCGAATGGGGCGATCTCCTGTCGCTCGCCATACTGCCGGATGTGTCGGCGGACGCGGAAACCAGCCACGCACTCCTTAGCCGGCTCAGGGATCGTTTCGGTGAAAACCTGCGGCTTGCGGTTTCGCCGGATTACCGCGGCAACGACCGCTTCCGTATCGAGCAGGCGGCGGCGATGGCGGAGCTGGCCGGCATCCCGTTGATGGCGACCAACGATGTTCTCTACCATACGTCGGAACGGCGCCCGCTGCAGGACGTGCTGACGGCGATCCGCCTCAATGTGCCTGTCGCCGAGGTGGGGCTGGAGCTGGCGGCCAATGCCGAGCGTCACTTAAAGCCGCCGCTGGAGATGGCACGGCTTTTCCGCAGGCATCCGCAAGCGCTGGCGGAAACGCTGCGTTTTGCCGGCGAGCTGACCTTCTCGCTCAGTGACCTGCAATACAACTATCCCGACGAGCCGACGGAATCGGGTCTTGGGCCGCAGGCCGAACTGGAAAGGCTGGCCAAGGAGGGAGCCGCCATCCGCTACCCCTCGGGCGTGCCCGCTTTTGTGACGCAGCGCATCGAGGAGGAGCTCGCTCTGATCGAGCGCCTGAACTACGCGCGCTATTTCCTGACTGTCCACGACATCGTCAAATTCGCCCGCAGCCAGAACATTCTCTGCCAGGGGCGCGGCTCTGCCGCCAACTCGATCGTCTGCTTCTGCATTGGCATCACCGAAGTCGGCCCGGACAAGATCGAAACGCTTTTCGAGCGCTTCATTTCCGAGGAAAGAAACGAGCCGCCCGACATCGACGTCGATTTCGAGCATGAAAAGCGCGAGGAGGTCATCCAGTACATCTATTCCAAATACAGCACCAAGCGCACCGCGCTGGCCGCCGCCGTCGTCAGCTACCGGGGCCGCTCGGCGATGCGCGAAGTGGCCAAGGCGATGGGCCTGTCGGACGACGTCCGGGGCGCGCTGTCCAGTTCGATCTGGGGCTGGTCGACCTCGGAGCTCGGCGAAAAGGAGACAAAGGCCGGCGGCCTCGATCAGACCGATCCATCGACAAGGCATGTAATCGAATGCGCCAACGAGATCATGGGCTTTCCCCGTCATTTGTCGCAGCATGTCGGCGGTTTCGTCATCACCCGGGACCGGCTCGACGAGATCGTGCCCATCGTCAAGACGGCGATGGACGAGCGCAAGATGGTCGAGTGGGACAAGGACGATCTCGACGCGGTGAAAATCCTTAAAGTGGACGTGCTGGCGCTCGGCATGCTGACCTGCCTGCAGCGCGCCTTCACCCTGCTCCAGGATCATTATCCGCAGGCGCGGGACGAGTACGGCCTGCCCTATGTGCTGGCCACTCTGCCTGCCGAGGACAAGCATGTCTACGACATGATCTGCCGTGCCGACACGATCGGCGTCTTCCAGATCGAATCGCGCGCGCAGATGTCGATGCTGCCGCGGCTGCGGCCGAAAAGCTTTTACGACCTCGTCATCGAGGTGGCGATCGTGCGGCCCGGCCCGATCCAAGGCGACATGGTCCACCCTTATCTGCGCCGCCGGCAAGGCAAGGAAAAACCCGAATATCCCAAGCCGGAACTGGAAAAAATACTCGGCAGGACGCTGGGCGTGCCGCTGTTCCAGGAGCAGGCGATGAAGATCGCCATCGTTGCTGGCGGCTTCAGGCCGGGCGAGGCCGATGAACTGCGCCGCGCCATGGCGACATTCAAGCGCACCGGCACGATCGGCAATTACCGCAAGAGAATGGTCGACGGCATGGTCGCCAAGGGCTACGAAAAAGACTTCGCCGAGCGCTGCTTCAAGCAGATCGAGGGTTTTGGCGAATACGGCTTTCCCGAGAGCCACGCCGCCTCCTTCGCCCTGCTGGTCTATGCCTCCTGCTGGTTCAAGACCTTCTATCCCGACGTGTTCTGCGCCGCGATCCTGAATTCCCAGCCGATGGGGTTTTACCAGCCGGCCCAGCTTGTCCGCGACGCGCATGACCACGGCGTCGAGATCCGCGAGGTCGACGTCAATTTTTCCGGCTGGGATTGCGCCTTGGAGAAATCGCCTTTCGATCCGGATCGTATCCTTGACCGCCATGCCCAGATGCGCGGCGTCATCCGGACCAGCCATGCCGTCCGGCTCGGCTTTCGCCAGGTCAAGGGCCTGTCGAAGGAGCGCATGGAAGCGTTTGTGTCGAGGCGCGGCGCCGGCTATGCATCCGTACGCGACGTCTGGCTGCGCTCGGGCCTCAACGTCGACGAGATCGAAAAACTGGCGCAGGCCGACGCTTTCCGGTCGCTTGGATTGAACCGTCGCGACGCTCTATGGGCGGTCCGCGCGCTCGACGGCAAGAGTGCCGCCGAAAAGCTGCCGCTGTTCGACCAGCCGGCGATCCGCTTGCGCGATCTGGAGCCTGCAACCAGGCTCCCGACAATGCCGCTCGGCGAGCACGTCGTCCACGACTACCGCTCGCTTGGCCTGTCGCTGAAGGCGCACCCGGTCGCCTTCCTGCGTCAAAGGCTGGATCGTTCCGGCGTCACGCCCAATGTGCGGCTCGGCCAGGTGCGGGACGGCCGGCGCGTTTCGGTCGCCGGCCTCGTGCTGGTGCGGCAGCGGCCGGGCAATGGCAAGGCGATTTTCCTGACGCTGGAAGACGAGAATGCGGTCGCCAACATTATTTTCTGGGAAAGGACTTTTGACCGCTTCCGCCCCATCGTCATGGGCGCGCGTCTCATCCGCGTCACCGGCAAGTTGCAATCGGAATCGGACGTCATCCATATCGTCGCCGAGAAGGTCGAGGATCTGACGCCGTGGCTGTCGGTGCTGCTTGAGCAGGCAAGGCCTGCGGACAGACTGTCGAGCAGTGCAGACGAGGCTCAGCCTGGCAGCATCGCGCAAACGGAACTACTGGGAAAGGCAGAGAAGGTCATGCCCAAAGGGCGCAATTTTCAATAGAGGCGCGAAAGATCGCGACGGAGCGGCTCTGAACCGCAGCACTCAGGGCGTTCCACCCAGGCGCGGCGGCGGTGGCATGGCATCATCTATGGTGATGACACGCGCTTCCGATGGCAGCATGATCGGAATGCCGTCCCGCACCGGATAGGCAAGCTTTGCCACCCGCGAGATAAGCTCGCCGCGCTCCGGATCCCAGGCAAGCGGCCCCTTGGTCAGCGGGCAGGCCAAGAGTTCCAGCAGCTTGGGGTCGACAGTCCTGTTCCCGTCACGTCCATCCGCCATTTGGTTTGTCCTTCCACAGGGCAATCGGGTTAAGGTTTCGAGCGCGAACTTCCTTCTCCCCTTGTGGGAGAAGGTGGCCGAGCGAAGTTCGGTCGGATGAGGGGTGTTCCAGCTTGGCACCGACGGCACTCCGTCCAGTACCCCTCTCGGCGCTGCGCGCCGATCCACCTTCTCCCACAAGGGGAGAAGGCAAGAACCTACTGCAAACTCGAACCGAAATCCTCATTGTCGCGCGCCAGCGCCATTTCGGTGATGGCGATCAGGGTCTCGGCGCGTGTCTTCAGATCGGCCGCTTCGAGCAGCGCCTGTTTCTCGGCCGGCCCGTAGGGCGCCATCATCGACAGTGCGTTGACCAGCATGGCGTTTTCGGCGCGGCTGACGCTTTCCCAGTCGGCCTCCAGATCGTTAGCCTGCAGATAGGCGCGAAACGCTTTGAGCAGCGCCGGCCGGTCGATCTCGGCGTCTGCCTGCTCCTCGTCGAGATCGGCGAGAAAGGGTGCCAACCGGCACTGCCGGAAGGGTGTTTTGACCGTGAGCTCCTGTACAATACGGAACCGGCACACGCCCTGCAGCGAAATCAGGTAACGGCCGTCGCCGCTCTCGGACAGCGCAATGATGCGCCCGGCGCAGCCGACATTGCAGAGCTCCGGCTCGCCGTCGGGACGCAGCGCACCGTCAAGGCTGGGCTGGATCATGCCGATCAGCCGCGGCCCGGCGATCGCCTCGTCGACCATCTGCAGATAGCGCGGCTCGAAGATGTTGAGCGGCATGCGGCCTCCCGGCAGCAGCAATGCGCCCTCAAGCGGAAAGATCGGCATGGTCGACGGTAAGTCCGCAGCGAGCCGGTAATGCGCGTTTCCCGCCTGCACCTCAATCCTCCGATCGCTTTGTCAGGAAGCGCACCAAATCCGTCTCCTCCCGGCCGGCACAAGGCGCAACACCGGAAACCTGAAATCGAACGCCATCCGAAAACCTAATCTGGCGCAGCCGCGGCCCACCGCAAGCCCGCGCGACAAAACAGTCTGCGCCGGCTCAGGAAAACAGCAGCGACGACAGTTTGCGCCGTGCCGACAGCGTTGCTTCGTCGGTCATGCCCCATGCCTCGAAGAGCTGCAGCAACTGGGTTCTGGCGCCGTCGTCGTTCCACGAGCGGTCGGCCTTGATGATCGCCAGCAGATTGTCGGCCGCCGCCATGCGATCACCCTTGGCGTTCTGGATCATGGCAAGCTCGAACCGTGCCTGGTGATCCCCGGGATTTTCGGCCAGCCGCCGTTCCAGTTCCGCCGGATTGCCGAGCACTGCTGCTTGCGCGGCGAGCGCCATCTTGGCCCGCAGCGCGGCGAGCTGGGGCGCATCCTTCTTTGCTTCCGGCGCCCGCGCCAGCACCGCCTCGGCACCTTCGGCATCGCCGGCCTCGAACAGCAGGTCGCCCAAGCCAGCGATCGCCTCGATCGTCTCCGGCGCCTGTTCCAGGATGGCATCGTAAATGTCGGCCGCCGTCTGCACGTCCCCGGTGTCGCGCGCTTCGGCGGCCGCGGCCAGCGCCTCGGCAAGTTGCGGCGCACCGCCGTTCTTGCCGCCGACCTTCTGGATGAATTGCGTGATCTGGCTCTCGGGAATGGCGCCCATGAAGCCGTCGACCGGCTGGCCGTCCTTGAAGGCAATGACCGCCGGTATCGACTGGATGCCAAGCTGGCCGGCGATCGATGGATGGTCGTCGATATTCATCTTGACCAGCTTGACCTTGCCACCGGCGGCTTTCACCGCCTTCTCCAGCAGCGGCGTCAATTGCTTGCAAGGGCCGCACCACGGCGCCCAGAAATCGACCAGCACCGGCTGGTGACGCGATTCCTGGATCACGTCGGCGGCAAATCCAGCGGTCGTTGTGTCCTTGATTACGTCGGCCGGCGCCTCCGCAAGCGCGACCTTCTCACGCGCGGCATCGGTGCCGCCATATTGCACGGTGGTGGCATACCGGCCGCCATTGCTGCCAAATGGGCCGCCAAAGGGGTTGCTATCACTCATCTCGTCGCCTTTCGGTCGCGCCGCCGGCCAAGGGACGGGCGCAACATCCTTCTTTAGAACCCGGTTTCAGTCACCCATGTGGCGATCATGCCGAGACTTTCAAGATAACAGCATCATGTCCGGTTGCCTCGACGAATTTGACCAGGTCCGCGGCAGCGATGGAAGTCGTCGCTTCGTTGGTCAGCGGGTGGGCATTGACCACCGCATGGCTCATCAGCACCTCGTCCAACACGACCTTGATCCTTCGCTCGGTGTCGTTGATCAGCCCGAACACCGTGACCGCGCCCGGGACGACGCCGAGAAGCTCCATCAGCATCTCCGGCCGGCCGAAGGACACGCGCCCGGCAGCGCCGATCAGATGGTGTATATGCTTGAGATCGACCACCGCCTCCTCGCCGACGCTGACCAGGAAGAAATTGTCCTTCTTGTCCTTGAGGAACAGGTTCTTGGTATGGCCGCCGGCAATCTCGCCGCGCAGCGCCTGCGAATCGGCGACCGTGAACAGCGGCGGATGCCGCCGCGTCGATACTTCGATCCCGAGTCCGGCGAGAAAGGCGAAAAGTTCGGCTTCGGTCTTCGGCATCGGTCTTTCTTCTGATGGCCCGCTTTCAACTGCTTGTTCGACTAACGCCGTTTACGGCCAATGATGCTGCCAAGACAAGCCCGTCGCGCAACGCGGGGGCGATTGCCTTGCGACGTCTCGCAGGAGGCTTGTTCGCATTGCCGACGAAGCAAAAAGCCTGCGAATTCCCTGTTGCAATCGCCGCGCTCTTCAGCCATATAGGCGCGGCTTGCGGCCCAAAAGCCGCGCGAGCGGGTGTAGCTCAGGGGTAGAGCACAACCTTGCCAAGGTTGGGGTCGAGCGTTCGAATCGCTTCACCCGCTCCAGTTTCCTTGAGGGGAACCAAG
Source organism: Mesorhizobium sp. M0633 (assembly GCF_040320645.1). Classification (NCBI taxonomy): domain Bacteria; kingdom Pseudomonadati; phylum Pseudomonadota; class Alphaproteobacteria; order Hyphomicrobiales; family Phyllobacteriaceae; genus Mesorhizobium; species Mesorhizobium sp. M0633. The sequence continues at coordinate 55,256 of NZ_JAMYQC010000034.1, read as the reverse complement.
CGATTAAGAGGCGCCTTTCGGGGCGCCTTTTGCTTACGTGGCGAAAAGAGTGTCCCTGCCATGGGCGATGCGCGGAAAGCCGCACTGTGACCAGCAGGTGTCGCAGCTTTTCTATTCCGTTGTGCTAGCTTTTTTTCTGCGCCGAATAGTGTGCGACTGCGCGACGGCCATTTTCAACTCGGGCGTGATCTCCAACGGTGCATTCTCTGCCCCATGTTGGTTCTGTAGCCCCTGGACCTGGACGGTCGGAAATGGGAGTTCGATGCCCTGCTCCTTGAAGACCTGGCGGAGGCGTACATAGAATTTGCGTTTCATACCGAAGGCGCCTCCCGGCTTGGTTGTGGCCTTGACCCTCAATACGATGCCGTATTCGCCGAACTCCTGTACGCCCTGCATCTTGATCGGGTCGAGCACCCAGTGTTTGAACTCGGGATCTTCCGCCAGTTCGAGGCCGATCCGCTTGATCAGCTTGCGAGCGAAGTCGATATCAGTGTCATAACCAACGGTGATGTTGAATTTGTCGATAACCCAGTCACGGCTCTGGTTCTGGACTGCCCCGAGTTCACCGAAAGGTATCGTGAACAGCGGACCACGATGGTGGCGCAGCTTCACCGAGCGCAGCGAAAAGCTTTCCACAGTACCCTTGTAATTGCCCGATGAAATGTATTCGCCAACACGGAACGCATCATCGAGCAGAAAAAACACGCCTGAAATGACGTCCTTGACAATGGTTTGTGCCCCAAAGCCCACGGCGACGCCGACGACGCCAGCGCCGGCGATCAATGGGCCGATCTGGATACCCAGCGAGGCGAGCATCATAAGCACCGCCATCACGATGATCGATGCGAGCAGAATATTCTGGAGGATCGGCAAGAGCGTGTGCAGCCGCGCCTGCTGCGGATCGAGGATCGGGACGTCCTCGTCGCTGATCACAGGGTGCGGTGTTTCGATGCCCAGCTTTCGTTCGATCAAAGCTTTGATGATCGACCAGCCGAAGTCGGCGGCGAGGGCAATGACCACGACATTGATCAAGCCGCGCAATATGAACGTCGTCGTCGTATCGCTGTCCCGCATGGATTGCATGTCCAGACCCCAGACACGTGCGAGAAGGTAAGCCGCCGCCAGGATGAAAATCATTCGGATTCCGCGATCGATGACAGCGATCGTCACCGCCGGGATCGTGGGCCGGCCGACATCTTCCGAACCTGGCCGCAGAACGAAATTAACCCCGCGCTGCGTCACCACGATTGCCAAAGGCAGGAAGAATGCGGCGAAGGTGAACCAGAAGTATGTATAAAGGCCGGCGATACGCTGCAGGAACAGGACGACGAAATAAGCAGTCAATAGCCATGTCGCTTCCGTGTGACCGATGTGGCGCGCACCGTCTCGCTGCGTTCTTGGCCGACGCCAAATGGCGAGCAGCAGGAGCAACAGCAGCACGAAATCGGCGCCCAGTGACAGGACCATCATTCCGTCCTGATCGATGCCGAGACTTGGCAAGAGGATAAACGCGGCGCCGAAGAAGGCGAAGACGCCGACGATCCGGGGTAGCCAATAGGACCAATGGTCAGCCGCTTCGTTGGTGATCGGCAAAGCACGAACCTCGACGGCGTTCTCGACGTTCATGAAGGAAGGGACGAGCATCGCCATGACGTACATGCGCACACCCCATGTAACGACTGCCGCCATCAGAAATGTCAGTACAATCTCGCGGATAAGCATCGGCCAGTCGAACAACATGAACGCGCCGGCGCTGCCCAGTGCGAAAGAGACTATCAGCATGCTGGAATAAAGCAGGCGGCCACCAATCTTCTTGGCTCGCCCAACGGGCGTATCCTTCGGTTGCGCGATAATCCAAAGACGAAATGGACGGGTGAGCTTGAACGTTGCCCAAGTGAGTGCCAGGCCGGCAGCGATGAACATTGCAATCAGCACAAATACGCCGGCAGGCCCCTTGCTGGACATATCCTCCATCGTCTCTGCCCGAACGCGCGCGAACTGGCCTGGCAGCAAGGGCAAAGTTCGCACGATTCTTTCGATATGATGCCTGATTCCATCGAGCGTCGAGGATGCCATCGTATTCATCTGGCCTGGTGCGGCCACGGCGCCGGACGATGCGTCGGTCGGCGAAGCCCCTCTCTCGGCGGGCGCTCCCGTTGACCCGGCGTCCTGATTTCGCTGTTCGGCCACCCAGGCCTTCACTGACGGATCGTCGAGAAGCTCGAACAACTGTTTGACCCTTTCAGGCGGGACGGTCGCCGGCGCCTGCGCCTGCGCCTGACCAGCCAACAAAAGGGCGATCCCAAAGACGAGCGGCCTGGCAATCAGGGCAAACATCGCAGTCAGGTCTCCGAGACGCCGTGCCGGGCGCGCCAGGTTCCTGGCTCCCAATCGTCGAGTCATGAGTGGCATCGTGCTGTTAACCTTCCGGTCAGATCGGCGAGCAACGACATCTATGTCCGTTGTTGCCCTACCTTGAAGAAACCGATGTTGCGGTGCAAGACGTCATCGTTCCGAGCCAGACCGTTGCGCCGGGTACTTGGCGGTGTTTATTTAGCCGCGGGGGCAGGTCATTCCGACCTCGGCCCAGGCCTCCGGCCAGTTCTATGAACTGGGCATCGACGTTAAATCTCAGGAACTGATTTCCTGAGTTGACCAGGACAGACCTTTGGCGGTCGCTCGGTGGTCAACTGCTTCGCGCACCGCTGCGGACATTCGAAACCATGATGTTGCTTGAGATGCAATGCGCTTCCGGGTCGGCACTGCCATGCGGCAAATCAGGCCGGGAGCCGCCACATTCGCACACGACCTGTACCACGCAATTCCGTTTCCTCGAGCGGGTCGCAAGCAAAATTTGGTCCAAGCAGTTGATGAGTTGCATCCGAAATACGGATTTCATCGGGCTCCGCGGACGTTTGGATACGTGCGGCGAGATTAACGGTGTCGCCCCATAGGTCATAGGCAAACCGCCTTTTGCCTATGACGCCCGCCACGATTGGTCCTGAGTGAATTCCAATTCTGAGTCTTATCGGTTCTCCTGCGAAGCGTTCGAGCTTAACCGCCTTCCGCAGTTCAAGCGCATAGTGCGCAAGGGCTTCCGCATGATCGGATCGCGCGGCGGGCAGGCCAGCGACCACCATCACACAATCGCCGATTGTCTTGATCTTTTCGCAGCCGTATCGCTCCGAGAGCAGATCCGCCGCTTTGAAGAAGTAATTTAAAATAGCGAGCGTCGTCACGGCTCCGACGTTCCGCGCTCTTTCCGTAAAACCGACGATGTCGGCAAAAAGCACACTCACCTCTGCGTAGTTGTCTGCAATTTCTTCGTGCGCTTTTAGCCGCTCCGCGATAGACGCCGGAAGAATGTTGAGGAGCAGGGCTTCGGCGCGCTGGTATTCACGCGACAATCCCTCTTGGCTCGCCCTCAACGCCTCGTTCATCGATTGTAATTTCTCGTTGAGTTGACGCTCCCTCTCTTGCAGGAGCGTCATTTCATAAGCCTTCTGTTGAAGCCGCTGCCTATTGTCGCGTTCGGCATTGGCGTCAAGAAAGAGCAGCCACACGCAGGCATTGTCAGCAAAAAGATGGAGGTCCGCGACACGCCCGCTGGGAAGTTCGACCATGGCCATATCATATGGAAGCTCCGGGCAGGGCAACAAACCTTCCATGAATTCAAGCTGCTCGGCAACAGGCTTACCTATGCGAACTGACGAGAGTCCGTAATGTTTAACGTTACCGCCCTTCGCAGCTATGCAAAGCTGGGCGTCGATTTTCAGATATGCGACCGAGCGCTCGTTGTAGAAGAAATCGTAAATCCAGCTTTTAACTTCTCTTGGCAAGACGTGCATGGTTTATTTGCTGACCATCGAAGCAAGTTGACGAAACGCATCATCAACATGCTCACCCGAAAGCGCACTTGTTAGATAGACTTGCCATCCAAGTTGCCTCAGTTCGTCAATTTCACTATCCGATATTGCCCACCGATCGGCCAGATCGGATTTGTTGAACAGCAATACAAACGGCATAGCGCCGAATTCAGCCTCGGCCCGCTCGCGCAACGTGAGCGCCACGGCAAGAGTAGCAGCGCGTGTTCCATCGACGACAAGCACGAGCCCACTCGCACCTCGCACATAGCTGACGCGGAATGAGCCGATATCGTCTTCGCCGGCCAAATCCCACAAAATCAGATCCACGGTTTTGTCCGGGAATGCGACGCTCTTCTTGTCGATTTTCACTCCCACCGTGGTCAAGTAGGTTTCTGAAAAGATGCTTTGCACAAACCTGCGAACCAGACTGGTCTTTCCGACAGCGAACCCGCCCAACATGCAGATCTTCTTTTGCAATATCCTGGGCTCCGCCTAGTGGAAGTTTACCGTAACCGAAACTCTGCGGTTGGCGGAGTTCCCGGTTCGGCTATTTTCAATCTCCGCTGGCTCAAAGGTGCCCGCGCCGCGAACCAAGAGCAACTCCGGATCGACGCCGCGCTTCTTGAGAAGCGCACGAACTGTTTCCGCGCGCGCGGCGCTGATCGACAACTTGGCCGTTTCACGGCCCGTCTCGTCCGAATGGCCGGTCAACATGAACTGTGCTGTTACGCCTGCCTTGCGGGCGGCCTTGGCCAATTCCTTCAACTGATTCGCCAATTTGTCGAGAACCGGCAGTTGCTCTGGTCCCGGTACAGCCTTGCCAGAATCGAACAAAATGTCGACCGCTTGAATAGCCTCCCTCAAATGAGTGAGTTGCGGAGGGGTCAACTCACGCAGCTCGGAGATTTCTAGAGAGAGTCCGTCCGCGGACAGCTGTTGGGCGGCGACCCGCGCCCGATCTATCCAGGCGGCAGGAGCTTCACCCTGGGCAACGATGCGATCCTTGATGATCGAAAGCCGTACTGAATCCGGCGGAGTCAGCGACGCCATCAGCCGCTTCACCACGAACTTCGGATCAAGGCTTTGATAGAATTGCCACTGTGAATGAACGCGAGCAGGATCGACCCCTGTTCCGGACAGCAGAGCCTTCGGGTCGGCGGCCTGCGGGTCTCTCAGGCCGGAAATATAGAAATGTCCGCCCCTCGCCGTTTGTTGGGCGACGATGATTCCCGCTTGGGCCTCCAGTCGCGACACATAAGTCTGCCAGTGCTCCGCCGCGCGTGCTTCGGGGCTCACATCACGAACCTTGGAGATGTCGAATTCCGGTCCGCCTGCCGAAAGCTGTCGGGCCGCTGCGCGTGCGAGATCTATCCAGGTGTCGGGAGCCTCACCCTCGGCAACGATGCGATCATTGACGATCGAAAGCCGAACCGATTTCGGCGGGGTCAGCGACACCACCAGCCGCTTCAGGACGAACTTCGGATCAAGGCTCTGATAGAATTGCCACTGTGAATGAACGCGAGCAGGATCGACCCCTGTTCCGGACAGCAGAGCCTTCGGGTCGGCGGCCTCCGGGTCTCTCAGGCCGGAAATATAGAAATGTCCGCCCCTCGCCGTTTGTTGGGCGACGATGATTCCCGGTTGGGCCTCCAGTCGCGACACATAGGCCTGCCAGCGCTCCGCCGCGCGTGCTTCGGGGCTCACATCACGAACCCTGGAGATATCGAATTCCGGTCCGCCTGCCGAAAGTTGTTGGGCCGCTGCGCGCGCCCGATCTATCCAGGTGTCGGGAGCCTCACCCTCGGCAACGATGCGATCATTGACGATCGAAAGTCGTACTGAATCCGGCGGAACCAGCGACGCCGTTAGCCGCTTCAACACGAACTCCGGATCAAGACTCTGATAGAATTGCCACTGCGAATGAACGCGGGCGGGATCGACCTGCGTTCCGGCCAACAGAGCCTGCGGGTCGGCGGCAAGCGGGTCTCTCAGGCCGGCAATATAGAATTGGCCATCGCGCACCTTTTGTTCGGCAACGATGATGCCCGGCTGGGTCCCCAGTCGCGACACATAGGCCTGCCAGCGCTGCCCGGATTGCCAAGAAAGAAAGAACCAACCGCCTGCCGGAATCAAAACCAGCAGGACTGCAGCGACTACCAGCCACGGAAATCCCTGGTTTGATTCCTCCTGCTTCAGTTCAACGCAGGTCTGCAACTGCGTCTCTACGCCGGCCAACTGCGAACTGTCGCCGTCAAACTGCTCTAGAGCCTGTGAGCATTCATCATGGATGCGAAGCAATACATCGCGAATTATTTCATGTAATTCCTCCGGCGGATTTCCCCGGATCACCGCAACCAAGGTCGCAAACGGTCCAACTTCCGACCAGAGACGAAGCTCTCCGAAACGAATAGTGTCCAGGCCACTCTGTTCTTTCTCGTTAAATGAGTCTTTTACAAAATCTTGAATTGCACTAAGCATCGAAGAAATGAGTTGAGGGTCTTCGCTAGTTGCATTATCGGCAGTTACATGCGCTATCAAAAGCCCGGAATTGCGGTTGATGAGAAACACATGTTCCACACGATAGACAAGAGAATGCTTAAGAACAACTTCTGAGAAGCTTGCTCCTGTCCTCCAAGCTTCAAGTCTCCACTTGAGCCCATGCCAGGTAAATATATGTCTTAAAGTTTCATTCAGCGATTGAAAGGTCTGGTCGATCTTTTCGCCGATCGACTTGCGAATAGCCGGCAGAAACACCGGGTACAATATATCCGTCAGCGTACGCGGGCTCTTCTGGATGGACCGTTGCACGGCCCTCTCGACAGCTGGCGCAAGGGCCTCTCCGAGTTGCGCATGAGGCGCACGTGCGGCTGCACGGGGGAGAACGCTCCCCACTGCAGCCGCAAGCTGCTCGGGTTCGTCGAGCAGGTGCGTAACTCGTGAAAGCTCCGAAATTTCGCGGCCGACCAGCAACTGGCGCAGCGTTTCCATGCGAGGGTCGGTGGTTGGGATTCCGTCGAGACGCGCACGATAGTCCGGATCAACGTTCCGGGCAATTTCGATCAAAAGGCGAGCCAGAGCCTCGCGATCAATCTCTGTATCGTTCGAAGCTGCTCTTTGAGGGAGGCTGATTGGGTCGACAGTCGACGTCAAGTTCCGATCAACTCACTTTCCAGGTACGCTCCGAGTTGTTCTTGCTGCCGACGGGATCCTGATTTAGACATTTTGCAACCTCGACAAACAGGCCAGCCAAAAGATTTCGGTCGGTCTTGACATTGCCAAGATCGGAAAACATTTTCTCCATCAGCATCTGAATGCTTTCATTCTTTTGCTTGATTTCCTCACGCAGCAAATGATCGTTTCGATTTATCCGGTCCGCAACTTCCCGCTCAAGCTCGCTCAACTGATCCGACAACGCGCGCACCTGCTTTTCGAGCGCCTGATTTTGCTCGCGAAGATTCCGGTCAATCTCCTTATCGGCGTCGGCTCGCGCGTCTTTTTCGTTCCGCAATTGCGCCGCAAGCGAGTCGACCTGCTTCTTCGCATTTGACTCGTACATTTCAAGATTGCGCTTGGCCTCGGATTCGACATCCTTGAAGCGCTGCAAGACCCGTTCTTCAAGCTTGGAAAAGCGGCGGTCATAGTCCTGCATCTGGTTGCCGAACAGCAGATCACGTATCTTGTCGACACCTACAGCGTCGCCGGGGGCCCCGCTCTCGCGAGCCTGGCCCGCCATGAAGGTCAGCCCGCTTCCGTCTGCATTACTTATCAGATTTGCGTCCGCTTTATTTGCTGAAGAAGCGGTATTCGAAGATTCCTTGGCCATCTTTATGCCCCCTTCTTTGAACAATTGCCACAGTGCACCACTCAGAAACCAGCAAGCATGCCAGCAAAATACCCGGCTCGCAAGCCGGAATCTTCTTGGCTTAAGCCAATTCGTGCCTCCCTTTTACATCTCTTGGACTAGCAGCAAATGCACGAGTTCCGATTGATGTCGCTCTCGCATCTCTTTGTGATAGCAGCCATAACCGGCTAATCTAATCGATCATTGGACGCAATCTACTATCGAAATGAGTAATACAATGTCAGGCTATAGCTACTGGAGCGCAATTAAGTAGCGCAGACTCATTAGAAGTGTCTAAAGTAGCTGGTCTGGCGGTGCACGTACCGTCTCGCACCCGGCTGTATACTGCGACGATCAGCTTCCGATGCGGGCCCCAACGGTAGAAGGAAGGTCTTCTTTCGCACGGAGAATGGCTGTTCGAGAATGCACCTCGGAATCGAGGCGTTTCGGTCGATAGGAGGGGAGCGACAGTCCCAATAACTGCAGTCATTCACACCAAAGCTTCAGTGGGCGGCATTTGTTGCGCCCCCAATTGCAAAAGACGTCAGGTTGCCATAGCTATTGCACTCATACGGTGCCCGGGACCGCCGCCTGTGGTCATGGCGCCGACTCCGGGGATCGACATGAGTATGCGGCATGCTTGGCTTTGACGTGCATCTGCGACAGCTGGCGCCCAAGCTCGGCGGCACGGATGCGAATGCTGCGCCAGGCTTCCAACTTCGGTAGCACGACAGGAGCAAGCTCGCTCTGCAGCCCAATGGCGGCGTCGCGGCGGCTCGGAAGAGTTCGCAGGAGACTGTTTGGACGCAGCGTCCCTGAGGACCGTTTCCTTTGGCAGGAAATCGCCGGCTATGTTTCGGGACTCTTGTTCTACCTTCGAACCAACGCGCGGGTTACACGGCGTGGCGCATAATCCCTTGGTTTCAATCGTGGTTCCTGCGCACAACGCGGAGGTAACGCTGGCGCGCGCACTCGATTGCCTTCTCGATCAGGAAATAGTGGATTGGGAGGCGATCATCGTCGACGACGCCTCCACGGACCGCACCCCCGCGATCATCGCCGGTTATGTGGAGCACGATGCCCGGTTTCGGACATTGAGCTCTTGCGCGTATAGCGCCGCTGGCGCGCGCAATAGCGGGATGTCGACAGCGCGCGGCCACTGGCTCATGTTTCTGGATGCGGACGATTGGGTGGGTGCCAGCTTCCTTGCCAAAATGCTGGCCGCACTGAAATCCGCTCCCGATGCAGTGGCTGCCTATTGCGGTTCCCGACGCGTGATGCCCGATGGCGAACTCACGGCGTCGAGCATCGCGACGGAGGTTGCGATCCAGCCCTTCGAAACATTCGCCCGCCGGTGTGCCGTCCGCACTCACGCGCTGCTGGTCGATCGGGAGATAATTGTCGAGTTGGGCGGTTTCGACGTGTCGCTGCGCACCTGCGAGGACTGGGATCTGTGGCAGCGCCTCGCACGTCTAGGCAAAAATTGGGTGATGGTCGACGAGCCGCTCGCTTTTTATCGGGTCAGCCCCAACTCGCTCAGCCGCAATTCGACGCAGGTGCTGGCAGATGCGGAAATCGTGATCGCCCGCGGCTTTTCCGCCGATCCCAGGGTCAAACACCCGGCATCGGCTCACGCCAATGGAGCGACCGACGCGAACGGCCACACCGCTTCAGAAGCACTCGCGTGGTTCGCGTTGTGGAACGCCGCATCGGATTGCGGCTGCGGCTCGCGCTCGATCAACCCGCAGTCCCTGCGCACGCTCCCGGCAGGACGTAAGTGGGCGCGTGAGATCGCCAAGGTGGCCGTCGATGGCCTTATGGTAGGAAGCCTGTCGGTGCCAGCGCAATTGGCTGCCAGGTGGGACAGGTTCGGCGGCTCCCTCACCGAGTTGATCATCGAACTCGGCAAGGTCTGGAATAATCCCGACGCGGCTCGCCGCGTGCAGTATCACTTTGAGCAAATGCTGCTCGATGTCGACGATCTTGCCGCGCCGCGCAGGCTGGCGCGGACACTTGGAATTCGTGTCGACGCGCGAAATCCGGCCTCGATCGAAGTGCCGGAAGGAATCGATCAAATCTATGCCCATCTGATGATGGATGGCCAGATCGAGGCTCTCGTGCAGTTCGGCGTACTCGGGAGAGTGACAAGGCGTCATTGGATTGAATTGATCCTGAATTTCGTGCCCCCTGAGCGGCCTATGCACAGTGCCGCGCGACTTGCGAGGCGATCGCCTGTAGATGCACCGCAAAAGGGCGCCGGTGCCGACAAGTCAAACATGTTTGCAGCCGAGGTATTGTTGTCCATGGCGGGACGCCGGTCTGATCGGGACAGCCATTTCGGCAAACTCGCGGGATTGGCCGCGGAAGCGCAGGCGCTGGTTCGGTCGAGCGCCGAAACTAAAGAGCCTTTTACAGCGCCGCGCCGTGCACGGGCCGCGGATGGGCGCGACAATGATCGCACATCTTTCTGGAATCGCCATTTCGCGACCGAGGATCCCTGGAACTACGGTTCGCCCTATGAGCAGGAAAAATATGAGCGGCAGCTCGAAATTCTGCCTGCCGGTCCCATCGGACGGGCGCTTGAGCTGGCCTGCGCGGAGGGCCACTTCACGCGGCAGCTGGCGCCGCGCGTGGGCCATTTGACCGCAACTGACATCTCCGCCGTAGCCGTCGGACGGGCGCGCGCGCGATGCAGCGATCAGCCGAATGTTGAGTTCGGCGTACTGGATTTCTCTGCGGACACGCTGCCGGGCGAAATGGATCTGATCGTGTGTTCGGAAGTGCTCTACTACCTGGATGATCTCGCCGATGTGCGGCGCATCGCCAAAAAACTCATTGAGGCGTTGGCGCCTGGCGGCAGTTTCATCAGCGCACACGCATTCGTGCTACGAGACAATGTTGGAAGGACGGGCTTCGACTGGAACACATTCGGTGCACAAGCGATCTCAGAGACGCTGGCAGCGACCGACGGCCTCGTCCTCGAGCAATCGATCCAGACCGAGCTCTACCGCATAGACCGCTTCCGCCGCTTGTCACCAGGCGACGTGGCGACGGAACCGATGGTAGATCATGTGCCAATCCGCGCACCCGTTGAAATCGGGGTCGCGCGAAATATCGTCTGGGGCGGGGCGCGGGCCTTGCGTCGCGACGTGGCACGTAGCGAGCGGCGGCAGCGTATCCCCGTCCTCATGTATCACAGCGTCGCCGATGATGGTCCGGCCGCGCTCGCCCGTTTTCGGCTCGCGCCCGCCGCATTCGCCAGCCAAATGGCATGGCTGCGCGCCAATGGCTTTCACGCGATTAGGTCCGAGCAGCTGGAATGGTTCATCGTCAACCGTCAGCCTTTCGTTGGCCGCCCAGTGCTCATCACGTTCGATGACGGCTTCCAGAACTTTGCCGACCATGCCTGGCCGGCCTTGCGCACGAACGACCTGACCGCGGAAGTGTTCCTGGTGACGGACCTGGTGGGTGAAAGCGCACAATGGGACGCCTACAGCGGCCCGCCGACGCAGCTTATGGACGCCGGGACGGTGCGACGCCTCGCCGGCGAAGGTGCGTTCTTCGGAAGCCATCTGGCGACGCATCGCGCGATCGATGGTCTGTCGAGCTCTGACTTGGCCGCCGAGCTCCTGCGCTCTCGTATGTTCATCGAACGATGGACCGGTCGGCCAACCACGGCGTTCGCGGCACCCTTCTCTGTCACCGACCGACGGCTTGGCAGGCTGGCCAAGGAGTGCGGCTATCGAATCGGCTTCGGCGGCAGACACGGGCCGGCGGACCTCGATTGCGATCCCATCGACCTTCCGCGCATCGAGATTCGCGGAGATCACTTGCTCGATGACTTTGTTGGCAAAGTCGAGGCCGTGCTCGCATGAACGGTGAACTTGTCAGTATCTAGATTTGTAACAAATTGGTTCCGCTTTTTATTCGGTGTCCCGCCCGCTTACCTCGTTCGCAAGTCTATTGGGCGACTTGGGATACGGCTGACATCAGCTCCTGCGGGCTTGGCGCCCCAAACATGTATCGCCCACCCTCTGGAACCTCCGTGAAGCTCCAGCGGACGATCCCCTGCCGGTCCAGCAGGAACTGACCGACCAATTGTCCGTGTCCCGTTGCTAGCATCTGCTCGTCGGCTTCGGTCAGCTCGTAATGGTCCCTCTTGTTGAGGATTTCGCTGGCCGCAAGAGGATCCATAGGACCGGGCAACTCGCCTGGTATGTCGACCCGCATATCCTTTGCCGCTGCCATCGAGACCTTGTACGGCCAGTTCGTCTCGTTTTGGGTGAATTCGAGATTGGGCAGTCCAAAAGCACGATGTGAAGCGCGTTCAGGATCGGAGGCCGCAAGCAGATTCGGCATCGGATGGTAGCGGAAATAGAGACGCGCCCGTTCGATCGGCGTGTTGACCACCGTCAGGCTCTCCACGCCCTTTTCGCGCAGCTCCGGATCAAGCCGCGCCTGGGCGGCGATATGGCGCCGGCAAAACGCGCAATGCAGACCTCGAAACAGGCCGACCAGCACCGGTTTTTGGCCGCGAAAATCGTCAAGCGCGATCTTGCCTTCCTGGGTAATGGCGTCGAGTACCACGTTTGGCGCACGGTCGCCCGGTTGAAGCGGCACCAAGTCACTACGCGCGGACATTTCCAACCTCCAACCCCGGCTAGTCGAGAAAAGGCAGCACCACAAGCGCTTCCGGGTCGAGCCCGTGCTGGGCGCATATACCCTGCGCCAGGGAAAAGTAGCGTTCGGCCTCGGCCAGATTGTCGAGGTCGAGATTAAGCGTTGCAAGACCATCATAACACGGAAACAGCAGTTGGGGTTCGCCCGTTTCGCGAGCTACGTCCAGTGCTTCGTGGAACAACCCAACCGCCAGGTCCGGACGGCCGTTGCACTGGTGGATCTGCCCAAGCACGATCAACGGCACCGGCAGGTGCTCGCGCTGGTCGAGCGCCCGGTCGATCTCGATGGCCTTCTCGGCAGCAGGCACGCCCTCCGTTGGACAGCGATCCGTGAAAGTACAACAAGCGACCGCCAGATTGGCGAGGAGGCGCGCCTGGAAACCCAAATCACCAATACGGCGCGCCACTTCAAGACCGCGCCGACAGACCTCCATCGCCTTTGCGGGATCGATGGTCGTGTAAAGCACGCCGAGATTGGTGTAGCCGCGGCAGGCCGCGCCCAGCAGACCGGCGGCTTCGGCCAATTCAATGCTACGCTCAACCTGACGCACGGCCTCACGGTTTCGCCCAAGGCGAGCCAGCGCGACAGCCTTGGTATTGAGTGCCTCGGCGGTCACAAGAGTGGCATCACACCTTACCTCGGAGACATGCTCCGTTGTCAGTGTGCCTACGCAATCCAGCGCCGCGTCTGCCCATTTTGCCGCGAGAGCGTGATCTCCGCTACGGAACGCCTGTCGGCCACGTTCTTGCCACAGATGCGCCTGCTCGATCGGGGCATCCGCTCCATCGAGGAGCGCTGCCGCCTCAGCATAGCGGGGTTCTGCCTTGTCCCGCTTGCCGACATCCCAGAGTAGCCGACCGATCTTACGCAAAACTCGCGCCGAGGCGACGCGATTGGCCGACTCGCGGTATGCCTGCAACACCGTCTCGTAGTGGTGGTGCGCGATCTCGCGGCGGCCTGCCGGGCCGCTCAAATCGGCAATGCGCTCTGCAATTGCCAGTTTGAGCGGTGTTTGCCCGATCGCGCCCAACGCAGCCAGTGCTCGCTCGTAGAAACGAAGGGCGTCGTCGTTGGCATATATCATGCGAGCGCGATCGCCTGCCGCCTGCAGGTAATGCGCGCCCTTCTCCCGCTCGGCGCTCTGTGCAAAATGATGACCGAGCACGGTCAAATCCTCGAGCCGTTCCGGCTCGTCGCCGCACAGTTGCTCCAAGGCAGCACCGATCCGCCCGTGGATTTCGGTCCGGCGTTGCAGGAGCAGATTCTGGTAGATCACGTCCTGCAGCAATGTTTGCGTAAAGCGGTAGCTTTGAGACGAGACCGACCCTGATCCGGCAACTTCCTCGATGATTTCCGCATCGCAAAGCAGTTCGCAGCCGGCTTCGAGCCGGCCGGGGTCGGCTGTCACGGTTTTCAGAAGTGTGGCATCGAAGCGCGGGCCGATTACCGCGGCCTCCTGGGCCAACCGGCGCGCCTCTTGGGGCAGCCGGTCGACGCGGGCAAGCAACATTGCCTGGATAGTGGCGGGGATGCCGGTTGCGACTTCGCCTGCCACAGTCCGCCATCGCTGGCCCTCTCGCATCAGTACACCGCGATCGATAAGGCCGCGAACGATTTCCTCTACAAAAAGGGGGTTGCCGCCCGCGCGCTCGAGGATCTGGTCGAGAAGCCCTCCCGCGGAGCTTACCCAGCTCTCGCCGAAAAGCGCTGCCAGCAGGCTGCGTCCGTCATCATTGTTGAGTGGCGGAAGCCTGAGCGCTGTGTGACTGACCCGACTTGAGTCGAGCTGGTCGTTGTCCGGCGCCGGACGATGCGTGACCAGCAACATCAACCGCGTGCGTTCCAACCTGTCCATCACGAAACGTAGTGCCTCGAGCGACACGGCGTCGGCCCAGTGCAGGTCTTCGACGACAATCAATAGCGGCGACAACGCAAGCCGCCGTTCGATGATTGTGCGGACTGCGTAGAGAATTTGCCGCCGCAGCTGCTCGGGCTCGACATGCTGCAAGGTGGCATCGGGGTCGCCAAGGCCAAGCACATGGTAGAGCAAAGGCATCAGCCGCTTCGCCTCCTCGCCCTGCAGGCCGAGATCGGCAAGCAAGCCTGCGAGCTTCCCCCGCATTTCGTCCCCATTGTCGTTTTGCATCATCCCGGCAGCGCTGCGCACCACTGCGCCCAAGGCGCCAAAAGATTGTTCACCCAGCGGTGAGCACGTGGCCTGCCGCACGGCGACGTTGCGAAAACGCTCCTCGTCGCCGACGCGGGCGACGAACTCCTTCACCAGCCGCGATTTCCCGATGCCGGCTTCTCCGACGAGGCGGACAAGTTGGGCCGAGCCGCCGCACGCCTGGTCAAGGCTCGCCATCATTCTATTGAGCTCCGCACCACGACCTATTAGCGGCGCACTGAGGCCGAGCGCCTCGAGCCCGCGCGCTGCACGCGGCACCGCTAGCGGTGCGTCCAGTCGATGAACGAGCACGCTGCCAGCCTTGCCGCGAAACACGACATCACCCAGCGACTCGTAAGAGAAGGCATGCCGGGTCAGCCTGTGAGTGAGCTCGCCTACCAGCACCTCACCCGGTGCGGCCAGCGATTGCAGGCGTTGCGCCGTATTCACTGTGTCGCCGGTCACGGAATAGGATCTGGCGGTGCCGATGCCCAATCCGCCAGTAACGACCGGACCAGTGTTTATGCCGATGTGGAGTAACAGAGGCGAGCCGGAGTGGGGGGTGCTTTCGCCGAGCCGCGCCGTCCGGGCGATCATGTCGAGAGCGGCGCGAAGCGCACGTTCCGGATCGTCCTCATGCGCGACCGGCGCACCGAACAAAGCGAGCAGTGCATCGCCGATGAATTTGTCGACGAAACCACCAAAGTTTCGCACGGCCGCCGTCAATTCCTTGAACAGTTTGTTCTGCAGCGCTTGCATGACCTCGGGGTCGAGCTGCTCGCTGAGTGTCGTAAAGCCGCAAAGGTCGGCGAACAGGACCGTTACCGTCCGGCGATCGGCGTCAGAGACGGGATGCAGCCCTTCTTCGCTTTCGATGTTCGGAAGCAGCGACGGAGTTCGAGAAGGCGGCACAATGGTCCGGCTTGGTGCCGGAGCAGGCCGTTCGACGGCTTTTGCGGGCGCACCGACGCTTGCCCCACATTTCGGACAGAACTCGAAATCAGGTGCGCAGGTGTAGCCGCAACTGGCGCATGGCACGGGCTGGCGCCTGCCACACCTCGGACAGAAGGCGTAACCGCCCTCAATCTCGAAACCGCAGCCCGAGCAGTCCATCGAACAAGACCTCACTAGTGGCCGTGACGGCGTGATCTCGCCCGCACTTCACGGCCAGACTATTCACAAGGATGCACCGATAGTCGTCGACGGGCAAGCGGCAGCGAGCGATCCGTGTGGGTCCGGTGGCAGAGCGCTGCCCATTCGGGCGGCTGCGTGGCCGTCGTCTGCGAAAGTTCCCTCTTACCCTCCGTCTTCCTGCTATCATGAAGATGAGAGGCCGTTGACCTCTTGATGCAACGGGCTGACTCGCAACGCTGTCACCGACGTCTCGCGCGCTTCCGGCCCGCAGCTACGGCCATCTGGGCCGTTTCGCCGAAGCCCGCGCGGCATGGCAGGAGGTGCTTCGCGTCAATCCCGACTATTCGTTGGAATACCGTCGCAAAGTCTTGCCCTACAAGAACCGGTCGATTTCGAACACGTGGTGGATGGGCTCCGCAAGGGGCGGTGCGGTGCAATGACAGGTGAGGCCTATGCGGCCGGATCAGACGCTAGAGGCTCCCCGATAGATCGCCGTCGCTTGCGGTTGCGCACTAGTCTCAGGTCGGCTTGATCTCTGCCTGGCCGATCTTGCGCCATCTGGCGTTTTCGCGAACCAGTTTCAGGTCGTCGGTCGTCTCGGCAAATGTCCGCAATCGGTATTGCCGGAGCAGGTTTGGGAAGAGCGCCACTTCCGGCAGGCCGGCAAGCTGCTCGCGGACTGAGATCTTTTCATCGATGACCCGCATGCCCCAGGCATTTTCCCGAACCTGCAGCTCCGCGGCCAGATCGCGCTCTTCCGGCGCGTTTTCGTCCAGCACGGCCAGAAGGATCGAGTGGAAAAGCGCTACGTAGCCAATCTGTCTCAGGCCGCCCACGACCCGCACGCGCGGCAATATGGCAAGGACGAGGAACGTCAGGAACAAGTTCGGCAGCAGCACGCCTTCCAGCAGCGCCCGCCTGAGATGTGGCCGCTCGAACGGGATGGAAAGACCTTGCGGCCTGTCAGGCTCGATCAGGTGCCCGTTCTCGAGAACGAGCTTGCGCACGCGCTCCTCGCGGATTCCCCAGAAATAGTCCGTGGCATTGGGCAGGAATCTGCCAAATGGGCTCGATGCGGCCTCTTGCCAGGCATGTTCGAGACGCTGGCGTCTTGCGGGTTCAATGAGCAGCCTGGAAAGAAGGCTGCCGTCATATTCCAGATGCCGCGCCATGGCAGCCGCGGCGGCCCGATCATCGATGAAAACCGGCAGGGCCATGCCGGCACGATCCCAATTGGCGACCAGATCCTGGTTCAGGGCAGTCAGCGCATCGGCGGCGGTTTCAAACACCTTGTCCTGGCTGGCAAGCAGTGTGCCCAGCCAGCGGCTGGCATCCGTTTCGTCGCCCACCGCTTCGAGCGCGCGCTTGTTGAGGGAGACGGGACCGGCCACGCAGGCGCTTTTGCGGCACAGTTTGTGGCGCCCCATGCCAAAAAGGTTGATCTTGTCGTCGCCGACGTCGAGCCATCCCGGCCCCTCCCGGCCAACTGTCTCCATGGTCATTGTCGTTCCCATGAAGCCGACGAAGGCCGACAGCCCGTTTTCGACCGCGCCGAGCCAGGCAAGCAGGAGGGCATCGAAGGTGATCCGGTCCATCAGAAGCAGGCAGTGCAGGCCGGACTGAATCACCGGTCTGTGCTCGAACTCGTCGAGGGCTTTGCCGATCTCGTCAGGCTGCATGATCCTACCGAGGCGCTGATGCAGGACTTCGCGCAGGATCGAGCGGGCAGCGATCGCCGGGCCCGATGCAGGCCTTGCCACCGGCCGCCAAAGATGGCGGGCGTAGTCGGAAACCGGTGCATTCCAGTTCTGCTCGATGTCGCGCACGACCTCCGGGCAGAGCAGCGACAGCACAGCCAGAATTTCCACCGGAGGGGTAGGGCTTGGGTCAAAGACGGCGGTCATTGGTCCCGTCTAGCCGCTTGCGGTGCAAACGCCAAGCGAGACCAGACTTGCTGGATGCGGCCGGCCCACACATAGATCGTCAACTCGATTAAGATGGCGTGAGACGAAATGGCCGTATCCTACGCAGCTCTCCATGAGCAATCACCTGTTCGCTCCGCACGAATTGTCAGACTGGCTAAACAGCTAACGCCAAACAGCGGATCTTAGAACCGCAGCCGGGCCATGCTCAGGAGGTCGTGGTACTGCCCGTCGGTAAAGCCGGCCTTCACATGCCGGCCTTCGATCTCAAAGCCGTGGCTCTTGTAGAGACGGAGGGCCGGTTCGTTGTCGGCATAGACGGTCAATTCGACCCGCTTCAGGGCGCGCCAGTTGTCGGCCACGTCAAGCAGCGCGCCAAGTATGGCAGAGCCGATACCTTTGCCGACAAAGGCATCGTCAAGGCCAACATTGATCTCGCCGATATGCGAACGGCGCGGTGAACCCTGCACGACCAGGCTGCCATGGCCGACGACCTTGCCGTCCAGCTCGGCAACGATCCAGGTGGTTTCCTGGCCGGACTTGGCAATGCGCCGCGCCACCTGCTCCACCATCTCGAAAGGCATCCTGAACGTGCCCCAGCGGAAGCCCGGCATGTTGAAGATAGCGCAAAGCGCCTCCGCATCGCTTGGCCGGACGGACCGCAGCAGCGGCTGGATTTTCTCGGAGGGTGGCGAGGTCGTGCTGGTCATGGCGTTCCCGGCGAAGGCAATCGGCCCGGTACGATGCACCGGACGCCACCTGAAAATCCAGCCGTCTCTGACCTATGATGCCGATTGCGAGCTAAAAATACCGGGAGGCGGCGTAGAGTTTGAAGACGCCGCTGATGCCTATCCAGCCGAAAAGGGCGAGCCAGCACAATGTCCCGGTCGCCGTCCAGTCGATCCGGTGCACAGCAGCGTCGGTGATGACGACGCCGAGGATGGCAAGCAGGCCAACCAGAAACTGCGCCAACCCGAGCACCAGCAGTTCCTCGCGCGGCGCGCTTCTCCAGACGAGATATATACCGCCCGCACCGGCGAGGAAGATGGCGCTGTAGACCTGAGCGTGGAAGGCATCGATCGGCCATGGCCAGATGCCACTGAATGTCAGGGGAAACAGCAACAGGCCGACGCCATAGAGCCCAAGGATCGCGGATTCCGCCGGCATGTAGCCGCTCCATGCGGGATTTAAGGTCACGCCTTTTGCAGAAGGACGGGCCCTGGCCCGCCACAGGAACAGCCCGGATACCGCGACCGAAGCAAGATAGACCAAAAACCACAGCCAGGGTGCTTTGCGCTCGAAGTTGAAATAGCCGAGATTGATGAACGAAGCCACCGACACGATGACGGTGAAGATGAAGGCCATGACGAGCACGAGCCTGCCGGGCGACCAGCGATTCCAGACCAGCAGTGCCGCCATCACGACCATTTCGGCGGTGTAGAAGCCACCGAGGAAGCGCGCATTGAACGGCGTGACGGCCCAAGGCCAGCCCGGTTTCACCAGCGCAGGCATGAAAAACAGGCCGGCGCCTACGATCAGGACGATGATGACCACCGCAGAAAAAAGGCGCAGGGCCGCGGGAAATGGCGGATTGTCGGATGTCGGCATGGGAGAAAATCCCAAAGATGAATGCTCCATGGACCATCATAGTGCTGCTTGCGGCCGGTTAAAATCCGCCGAATGGAAATTGAACGGTCACCAGGCTTATCCATTCGAATGGCCGTACGGTCCGTTTCGAAGTAAGATGGAGCACTCGGACCAAAGACCGGTCCGGTCAAAACGCCTCGGGGTGCATTTTCCGGAGCCTGCACGATGAACGAAGCTCAGGATCTGTTCTCACTTCTGCGACAATCGGCCGATGTCGATCCGCAGGCGATCGACGCGATCAAGCGAACCATCGCGGAGGGCGAGGACCGCGAACTTTGCCGCATCAATGCGCCAGCCTTCGCCAGCAAGCATGGCCTCGACGAGGAGCGCGCAATAAGCGCCTTTCTCCATGCGGCGCGGGTGGGTATCTTCGACATTTCCTGGAATGTACTGTGCCCCGGCTGTGGCGGCGTGCTCGACACCAACGCCACGCTGAAAACCCTGCAAAAGGACGAATACACCTGCGCGCTGTGCTCCGAGGGCTATTCACCGACCCTCGACGAGATGGTCGAGGTGACATTCACCGTCAGTCCCCGCGTGCGCAGGATTGCCGCCCACAATCCACACGAACTGCCGGTGGCGGAATATTTCCGCCAAATCTACTGGGCGTCCGGCGTCGATCTGCCGGAAGAGGATTTCGCGAAAAAGCTAGAAGCGTTCTCGCTGGAGGATATCGAGCTTGCGCCCGGTGAAAAGGCGGTTCTGCCCATACAGCTTCCGTCCGAATTCATCATCGTCTTCGAGCCGGTCACCCATTCAGCGCAGTTCATCGACGGGAAGGGCGAACCAACAAAGGAGCGCCGGAGCCTCTCTTTGGCCTTCGACCGCGACCATGTCCAGAACCAGACGCTGGAGATGCAACCCGGCCCGTTGCGCATTTCGCTGGAAAACCGGACCGACACCCGCGTGCTGCCGACGGTCTTCATCGCCGGCCAGGCATTGCATGATTTCCTGGGAAAACGCCGGCCCTTCCTGACCGCCAAGCGCCTGCTCACCAACCAGACGTTCCGCGATCTCTATCGCACGGATACACTCGACATCAACCAGCGCCTGAAGATCACCAGCCTGACGTTCCTGTTCACCGACCTGCGCGGATCGACCGAGCTTTACGAGCGGGTGGGCGACCTTTCAGCCTTCGATCTCGTGCGCGAGCATTTCCAGGTTCTGCACGAGATCGTCACGGCGGAGGCAGGCGCGGTGGTGAAGACGATCGGTGATGCGGTGATGGCGACCTTCGCGACGCCTGATCGTGCGATTGCTGCAGCCCTCAGGATGCGCGATGCCATGCGTACGCTCAACGACAAGAGCGGGCGCGAGGATCTGCTGCTCAAGATCGGAGTCCATGCCGGCCCCTGCATCGCCGTGTCTATGAATGAGCGACAGGACTATTTCGGCCAGACGGTCAACATTGCTTCGCGGGTCCAGAACCTTGCCAACGCACAGGCGATCTTCGCCACTCGAGCGGTGGTCGACGACAATCTCACCGCCGATCTCTTACACAGGAACGCGCTGACGCCCGTGCCCCACGAGGTCTCGCTGCGCGGCATTGGCCGGGAGATAGCAGTATACACGATCCCCTGAAGGCTTGGCCCCTGAAGATTTGGCTCGTCCCGGCCCCTCACACGCGCCTACAGATAAAATAACGATCGGCGGGAACCGAAGGTGGCGGCGGGAGGCGTTGCAACTGCGGGTGATCTAGCGGCGTGCCGCTGACCGCGATGCCGCCGACGCGAAGCAGGCGCGCGGTCAGATCGGGAAGCCAGGTAGAGGTCACTGCATCGCAATCTTCATAGCCGGTGCCGATGTCGGCATGAACAAGAGCGGCGTCGATGCCAATGAACCTGCTCGCCGTCTCGCGTATTTCGCCGAGCACGAGGTTTTCAGCTTCGGGAATTGAGCTGGCGTGTGCGGCAAGTGCGCGGTCGAACGCTACGATCCGGCGTCCGGGCAGGCGCTCGCGCAGATGGTGGAACGTCCGGCCATTGCCGAGGCCGAGCTCGAGCACAGGCCCCTCCATCTTCGCCACCTCGGCGCAGACATGATCAAGTATGTCGCGCTGTGCGGTCATCCTCCGGATGAAACTGTCAAGGCGACTCATGTGCGATTGTATGTCCAGAACCAGTTCACGAAATCAACTGCCCCCGACCAGAGCGTTTCGCGGCTGAAACCCGAGGCCGACGTGTTAAGCCCCGATCGAGTCTTGCCGCGTGTAGAGGCGGACGATGAACACTGCAACAAGCGAACAGTTGCCGACAAGGATCATACGGGTGGAGTCGGCGGCACTGCGCGCGGCGGAATAGCGCTGTCACTTGTAGGGGTCCGCGGCGTCCCGCAACCCGTCGCCGAGGAAGTTGAACGCCAAGATGACGAGAACGACGGGGAGCATCGGCAAAAGCAGCCATGGATAGAACGCGATCACGCTGACGCTGCGCGCCTCGGTGAGCAGGATGCCCCAGCTGGTTATCGGCGCCCTCAGGCCGAGCCCGAGGAAGCTCAGCGCCGTCTCGCCCAGGATCATGCCGGGTATGGAGATCGTCGCCGTCGCGATCAGATGCGACATGAAGCCGGGAATGAGATGCCGCCCGATGATGCGGCTGCTTCTGGCGCCCATCAATTGCGCGGCCAGAACGTAATCCTCCTCGCGCAAGGCTAGAAGCTTTGAACGCACGGCCCGCGCCAGTCCGGTCCAGTCGAGCAGCCCGAGGATGACGGTGATGCCGAAATAGATCAGGATCGGACTCCAGGTTATCGGCATGATCGCCGCCAGAGCCAGCCATAGCGGAATGCTGGGGATCGATTGCAGAACTTCGATTATCCGTTGGACGATCAGGTCGAAGATACCGCCGTGATAGCCGGCCAGTCCGCCGATGACAATGCCGAGCAGGAAGCTGAAACTGATGCCGACGAGGCCGATTGTCAGTGAAATGCGTGCGCCATAGATGATGCGCGAGAGCACATCGCGCCCCAGCCTGTCAGTGCCGGCCAGAAAGAGCTGGCCGTTTTCGGCGGGGCAGACAAAATGCCTGTCACCATCGATAAGGCCCCAGAACCGGTAACTGTCGCCCTTGCAGAAGAAACGGATCCGCTGAACATCATCCTGTTTCTCGACGTAGTTCCGCTTGAGCGTGTCCATATCCAGCGTCATCTGGCGGCCATAGACGAACGGCCCGACGAACTGGCCGTTGTGGAACAGGTGCACCCGCTGCGGCGGCGAATAGATGTAGTCCATGTTGCGCGTGTGCAGATCGTAGGGTGCCAGGAACTCGCAGATCAGTATCCCGAAATAGAGCGCTGCCAGGAATATGCCGGATACAAGGGCAAGCCTGTGCCGACGGAATTTCCACCACATCAGCCGCAGCTGCGACGCCTGAAAGACCTTCGACTGCTCCGGCGTCATCGCCTCGACCGACTGCAGGTCAAAGGGCGCGATGGAAACGTAGTGTTGCAGTGGGGCGCCCGGAGCGGGCAGCGGCGATTGCGTGTTCATTTGGTGCTGCCGCCTTGCAAACGAATTCGCGGATCAAGTAGCGCCAGCGCCAGGTCGGAAATCAGGACGCCGATGACCGTCAGGAAGGCGAGGAACATCAGGAACGACCCTGCCAGATACATGTCCTGGCTTTGCAGCGCCTTGATCAGCATCGGCCCGGTCGTCTCCAAAGACAGCACGATTGCCGTGATTTCGGCGCCGGAGATGATGGCCGGCAGGATAGAGCCGATATCTGAAATGAAGAAATTGAGCGCCATGCGCAGCGGATATTTGACCAGCGCCCTGAAGGGATGAAGGCCTTTGGCCCGCGCGGTCACGACATATTGCTTATGTAGCTCATCGAGCAGATTGGCGCGCAGCCGCCGGATCATGCTTGCCGTGCCCCCGGTGCCGATGATCAAGACCGGAATCCAGAGATGGGCGAGGATCGACTTCGCCTTGGCCCAGCTCATCGGCTCGCCGAGATATTGCTGGTCCATGAGATGGCCGATAGACGTGCCGAACCAGATGTTGGCGAAATACATCAGGATCAGCGCCAGCATGAAGTTCGGAATCGCAAGGCCGAGAAGGCCGAAGAAAGTCAGGCCGTAGTCGCCCCAGCTGTATTGATGCGTGGCGGAGTACATGCCGATCGGAAAGGCGATGAGCCAGGTAAAGATGATCGTGACGAAGGAAACCAGCACCGTCAGCCACATTCGGTCCCCGACGACGTCGCGAACCGGCAGCTCATATTCGAAGGAATAGCCGAAATCGCCGTGCAGCATCCCGCCGACCCAGTAGAAGTAGCGAATGACCGGTGGCTTGTCGAAACCATATTCCTTGCGCATCATCTCGATGCGATCGGAATCCACCGCTTCGCCCTGAGCCCGAAGCTCGGCAACATAGCTGTCGAAATAGTCGCCTGGGGGAAGTTCGATGATCGTGAACACCAGTGCCGATATGACCAGCAGCGTTGGAACCATCACGGCGATGCGCCAGACAAAATATCGAAGCACGCTCAGGACTCTCCAAGCCAGAATGTATCCGGCATATAGACACCGAAATAGGCGGTCGGGTCGTAGCCGTAGAGCGCCTTGTCAGGCAGATTGCGCAGCCGCGAGGATGCCAGAACCGGCTGATGCGTTCCGTTTACCGTGCCGATCGAAAACACCTGATCGGTATAGATCGACAGCATTGAATTCCAGATCTCGGCGCGCTCCGTGGCTTCGGTCGATGCGTTCCAGCGCCTGAGTAAAGCCATCAACTCGACCACGGGCGGAAGATCGGGCGCTTCGCCGACCTTGCCACGGGACAAGTAGTGAGCACCCCAGAGCGGCCATTGCAGCTGGTCATCGACGGTTGGGGCCAGTTGGTAGGGGTTCATGTCGGCGGTCGGCACGCCATTGTCGATGCCCGACCACATCGACATCATGATCTGGCCACCAAGCGCGCGGCTGCGGAAGATGTCGCGCTGCGAAGTCCGGATGAACAGGGCGATGCCGATCTTGCGCCAGTGATCGGTGATGAGCTCGAGCGCGTCGGTTTCCAGCGTGCTTTCGCCGGCCGTTTCCACTACGAGCTGCGCCGAGCGTCCGTCGGGAAGTATCCGCAGGCCGTCATCGTCACGCGCCTGAAGCCCGACCTCGTCGAGCAGGGCATTGGCCTGGTCGGGATCATGGGCGACCCAGGCTTTCGCGAATTCCGGCCGGTAGAGCGGGCTCTCCGGCAGGACTGTATCGGCACTTTCCTGCGCCAATCCGTAGAACACAGCCAAATTGATCTCGCGCCTGTCCACAGCGAGCGAAAGTGCGCGGCGCACGCGCACGTCACGAAAAAGGCCACGCCACACCTGGTCGGCACAATTCAGATTGGGCAGCAGCGCCAGCCGCGAACCTTGTGTGCGTTTCCAGAGATGCATCTTCACCGGGTAGCGCTTCTCCGCATCCTTCAGGAAGGAGTAATCGGTGAAGTCAATTCCCATGCCTTGCAGGTCGCTCTCGCCCGCACCGGTCTTGGCGGAAATGATCGCCGACGAGCTGACATTCATGACAATCCGGTCGACATAGGGCAGTTGCCGGCCATTCTCGTCTATTCGATGAAAGAACGGGTTCCGCTCGAAGACGAACTGCTCAGCCGGCGGCTTGGTCCGGTTCTGCCAGGGATCGAGCGTCG
The DNA here is from genome assembly GCF_040320645.1 of Mesorhizobium sp. M0633. Lineage (NCBI taxonomy): Bacteria > Pseudomonadati > Pseudomonadota > Alphaproteobacteria > Hyphomicrobiales > Phyllobacteriaceae > Mesorhizobium > Mesorhizobium sp. M0633. Next base: position 30,361 of record NZ_JAMYQC010000034.1, on the reverse strand, counting down.
GCAGTTCCGGGTTCTCCGGGCGATACTGCCGCGACATGCGGATATGCAAGAGCGTCCATTTCTGGGCCCGGTTCTCCTTCATTAGGCCAGCGAGCCGGAATGGATCCTGGTATTTCTTGTGGAACTGCTTGAGATAGGCGGCCGGCAGAACAAGCGATAGGGGCGAAGCAGCGGCGAGCTTGGGCAGGAAGTCGGGATTGGGCGCATCCCAACTATAGCGGACCGTCAACGGATCGACGATCTCGAAGCGTGGCGGCTTGCCGTCCGCCAGCAGGGCCGGGGCAAGCCCGCCTTGCGAAAGCTCATCGTTCAGCCAGACATCTTCCCAGCAATAGCGAAAATCCTCCGACGTCAGCAGGCTACCGTCAGACCATTTATGTCCTTCTCGTATCTTGAAAGTGAAGACACGATCATCCGCTACATCGAAACTTTCGAGAATGTCGGCTTGCAGGTTAAGCTTTTCGTCATAGCCGACCAGGCGAGCGTACCCGTAGATCGTCATCATCCGGATATCTTTCTGGCTGCCGATGATCGTGCGCAGCGTGCCGCCATATTGGCCGGGCTGCCGGCCCATCGCAGCGAGATTCAACGCGCGCGGGCGCTTGGGCAGGCGTTCGGCGAGTGCCGGCAGCGCTCTGGCCTTCAGCTGCGGCTCAAGAAATTCCGGCTCCAGATCGCCGGCGCGCAACGTGCCCGGCAGAAATGCCGAAGCCATGAGTCCAAGGACGGTGCGCCGGCTGATCAATGGCGTAGCTCGCTGACATCGGCCGAACTTCGGGCCAGCACGAGGTGGCCGCCGCCAAGATCGAGCGGCGACAGCATGTCCTCGTCGCCCTCGTCGCGGAATTGCGGTCCCCATGCGCTGGTGTCGGAAGCGCCGCTGAGTTTCAGCGTCTTGAAATCCATCGGCCTGTCGAGATCGGGGAAAGGTACTGCGGCGACCAGTGAGCGCGTGTAGGGGTGGACCGGTTTCCTAAGCAGAATTTCGCGCGGCGCGAGCTCGACGATACGCCCGCCGCACATCACCGCGATGCGGTCTGCCATGTAGTCCACCACCGCCAGGTTGTGGGATATGAACAGGTAGGTCAGGCCCAGTTCCTTCTGCAGGTCCTTCAGAAGGTTCAGGATCTGCGCCTGGACAGAGACATCGAGTGCCGAAACCGGCTCGTCGCAGATCAGGAGTTCAGGCCCCAACGCCAACGCGCGCGCGATGCCGATACGCTGACGCTGCCCGCCGGAGAAACTATGCGGATAACGCTTTATGAAGCGCGGGTCGAGCCCGATTGCCTGCATCAGGCTCTTGACCGTGGCGAGTCGGGACGCGGCATTGCCACGTCGATGGATTTCCAGCGGCTCGCTCAAAATGTTCTCCACCGTCATGCGGGGTGAAAGCGACGAAACCGGATCCTGGAAGACCATCTGGATTTTCGCGCGCAGCATGCGCAGGGCGTCTCCCTCGGCTTCCAAGACGTCGATCGGACCATCGCGGCCATTGAAGATCACAGAGCCGCCGCTAGGGGTGACAGCCCGCATGAGGATCTTGCTGACGGTGGTTTTGCCGGAGCCGCTTTCGCCGACAAGACCCAGGCACTCACCCCGCCTGATATCAAAGCTCACGCCGTCCACGGCGCGAACAGAGGTTTGATGATCTCCGCCGAACCATCCGGACTTGCGGATCGTGAAGGTCTTTGTCAGATCCCTGACCGACAGCAGGATGTCGTCCGGCCCCTTCGATGCCGGCGCCGTCTGCTTGCCGAGCAGGTTCCCGACATTCACCGGCACCTCGCGGAGCGCCTTTAGCCTTTCGCCGGGCTTCAGGTCGAAATGCGGAACGGCTGCCATCAGGCCCTTCAGGTAAGGGTGGCCCGGCCGGCGGAATATCGCCTCCACAGGTCCCGCTTCCATGATCTCGCCATGGTACATGACCACCACCTCGTCGGCGACGTTGGCGACTACGCCAAGGTCGTGCGTGATCAGCAGCATCGCCATGTTCAGCTTCGTCTGAAGCTCGCGCAGCAATTGCAGGATTTGCGCCTGGATGGTGACGTCCAACGCCGTCGTCGGCTCGTCGGCGATCAACAGCGCGGGCCGGCAGATAAGCGCCATGGCGATCATGGCGCGTTGACGCAATCCTCCCGAAAGTTCAAAGGGATACATGTCATAGGCGCGCTTGGGGTTGGGAAAGCCGACAAGTCCGAGCATTTCCTCGGTCCGCGCCTTGCGCTCCACCCAAGCCATGGGCGTATGAATCTGCAGGGATTCGCTCACCTGATTGCCGATCGTATGCAGCGGCGACAGTGATGTCATCGGCTCCTGAAATATTTTGCCGATGCGGCTGCCTCTCAACGCCCGGATTTCGAGTCCGTCACGCGGCATCTGCAGGATATCCTGCGTCGTGCCGGGCTTTTCAGGATCGGAAAACAGGATACGGCCGCGAACATGGGCTGTGTTCGGCAAAATGCCCATCACTGCCTGGCTGAGAACCGATTTTCCGGAACCGGACTCGCCCACAAGCGCGGTAACCTTGCCGGGCAGGACGCGAAGATTTGCACGCCTGACGGCATGCAACGGTCCCCCTATAATGGCAAAAGAGATGCCAACATCCTCGATCCGCAGCAGATCAACGCCCAAATTCATTCTCACACCAGCCCCCACTCTGGCAGGTCCAGAAGGCGAGACTATCGCATTGCCAGCCTAGAGCAACTTGGATTCGAACAGTCGCCAGTTCCCTGGCGGAACCGGCGACCGGACTGTTACCAAACGCGTTCGGATCAGATCGTGGCGGTTACTGGAGCTTCCTCGGGTCGCCCGCGGACGGCCGCGCGGCATTGCGATGAAGCAGCATGACCTGCTCGGCGTCCGATATTCGGTCGTAAATCGGCTCCAGCGCACCGTCTTCGTCGAGCGAGAGAGTACCCGACAAATCGGGTGAAAGCACCGTTAGCTTCTGCCTGATGCCCGCCAGTTCCTCCATGCCGAGCGCCAGCCAGTTGTTGGCGCCGCAATAGCCGGCGAAGTCTTTGCTGGCGAGAACGCTGTGCGGATATTTCTTGGTCAGGGTCTGGAGGCGCTGGACCTCGTTTACAGCCGAGCCGAAGACAGAGAATGTGAGCCGGTCGGTAAGCCCGACATTGCCGAACATCACATTGCCGACATGCAGGCCGATACCATAGTTTATGTCGCTCAATCCCTGCTGCTTTCTGCGCAGATTGAGATCCATCATGCGCGCGGTGGCCTTGTGCGCTGCTGCAAGAGCAGCCTGGCAGGCGATCTCGGACTGTGAACGGTGCCTTGCGCAAGGGTAGACGGCAATGAAGCCATCACCTATGAAACTCATGATCTGCCCGCCCTTGCGATTGAAAGGTGCAGCAGCGGCGTCGAAAAACTGGTTCAGCGTATCGATATAGACTTCGCGGCCGGAGGTTTCGGCAAGTCTTGACGACCCGCGCATGTCGCCCATGACCAGTGCCGCCCGGATTGTATCACCCTCGCCGCGCTTGATCTGGCCGTCGAGCACGCGCCTGCCGGCGTCGCCGCCGAGATAAGTGGTCATCATGTTGTCGGCAAGCTTGGTGAGCACCGCCATCTTGGTTGCGATAGCGAGATGGTTCTGGATGCGCAGCAGCGCCGAAATCATGCTGTCGCTGAAGCCTGCAGCACTGTCGGTGGACCAAGACCCGATCATGCCCTGACTGGTGTTGCCGCTGAAGGGATGGACGAAAGCCATGTAATCGGTGACGCCCATCAGCTTGAGGTCATCGAAAACAGGAAATTCCGACGGCACCGACGGGTCGAGCCGGCGCCGCAGATGGTCGAGCTTGTGGCTGAGCAGATGGTAGTATGGGCTGGTCAGGAATCTGTCGGAATGAACGCCGTTCTCCTTGCGGAAGCCTTCCACTTCCAGGCCCTGGCCGCGGAGCCAGGTGAAGCCGAGCGCGTCATAAAGCGGATGAAGCATCGAAAAGCTCAAATGCACCCGCTTCAACGGCAGGCCGGCAGCAGCCAGCCGTTCACAAAAGCCCCTTACCAATGTTTCCAGGTCGTCGCCCGCCAACGCCGATTGGGTCAGCCAATCGGCAACCTTATCCATGAGAATGGCAGAAATTTCTGCTTGCGCTGTGCTCATGCTATCTCGAAATCTCCTTGCACAAATTCGCCGGCTCGGACGCCGTCAGGCCTTCACCACCGTCTCTCGGGCTAGCCCGAGGCGGCCAAAAATATTGCGTGTGTCGACGATCAGTAGAGCGTGATCCGCGATCGCCTGATAGTCGATCGCGTCGTGGTCGGTTGCAACGACGACAGCGTCGAAATCCTTCAAGGCCACATCGGTCAATTCGACCGAGCGACGCCCCTTGATCGCCATATGCTCCCGTGTGGCCGGGATTTCGGTAACATGCGGATCGTGGAATTCCGCCTTGCCGCCCCATTCCTCGATGAGTTCAATGAGCCGCAATGAGGGGCTTTCGCGGATGTCGGGCACATTCTTCTTATAGGCGAGCCCGATGATGAGAATGCGCGAGCGGCTGAGCGCCTTGCCGCAGTGCCGGTCCAGCGCCTTCGCCAGTTCATCGACCACATGACGCGGCATGGCCGTGTTGATCTCTGCCGCCAGCTCGATGAAGCGGGTCGGCAGTTCGTATTCGCGAGCCTTCCACGTCAGGTAGAAGGGATCGATCGGAACGCAGTGCCCGCCAAGTCCAGGGCCAGGATAGAACGGCATGTAGCCGAAGGGCTTGGTCTTTGCCGCCTCGATCACCTCCCAGATGTCGATTCCCATCGCACCGAGCACGATCTTCAACTCGTTGACGAGGGCTATGTTGACCGAGCGGAAGATGTTTTCCGTCAGCTTGACCGCCTCGGCGGTCGCCGTGGTGGAAACCGGAACGACGGTCTTGACCACGCCATGGTAGAAAGCCTGCACGAGCGTCGCCGCTTCAATGCCGTCACCTGCCACGACCTTGGGGATCGTCGCGACTTCAAAGCTGCGGTTGCCGGGATCCTCGCGTTCGGGCGAGAAGCCGAGGAAGAAGTCTATCCTCGACTGCAAGCCGATTTTTTCCAGGATGGGCTTGATCACGTCGTCGGTGGTGCCGGGATAGGTGGTCGATTCCAGCACGATCAGCTGGCCGAGACGCAGATGCTTCGCGATGGTGCCGGCGGTGTTCCTGACAAAGGAGAGATCCGGCTCGCGGTGTTTCGTCAGTGGTGTCGGAACGCAGATGATGATGACATCGCAGACGGCCAGTTCGGCAAAATCCGCAGTGGCGCGGAACCGTCCGCTCGCCACCTGGCCGGCAAGGGCTGTCGACGTCACCGCCTCGATGTAGGATTGTCCGTTGTTCAGGCTCTCGACCTTTTGGGCTTCGATGTCGAAGCCGCAAACAGGGAAGCCGGCGCGTGCGATCGCAACCGCCAGCGGCAACCCGACATAGCCCAGTCCGATCACGCCGACTTGCGCGGCACGCGTCGAAATCCGGTTCAGAAGACGGTCATATGTCGATCGTGAGGCGTCCAAAAATCTGCTTCCCGTCAATTCGGACAGGCCGTCCGCTTCCATGGTGAGGCTCACCGCTCACAAGAGCCCCGAGGCATATTGCGGAAAATCGATGTCCGCAAGCCGTCAGACCGGCACCTTCGCCTTAAGGCTTGCGGCAGCCATCGCATAGCCGCCGGCGGCGCCATCGATGAAATGAACGTGATCGCGCTGCAGCGGCGATGCGACGAGGCATGTCATCAAGGCCGATTTCTGGCGGTGCAGGCCATAGTTGCAGATGCCCGCCTCTTCCGCCTGTTTCAGCCGGTTCTCGATCCGTTGCAACACATCCGCGTCAACGTCGATGGTCATCTTTAAGCCATCGTCGAACTTCCGGAAATCCGAATTGCTGGCCACTTCGCGTTTGTAGATCTTCGGATCGAATCTGCCGATCGTCCAGCCATATCTATCCGTAACAGCCGTAAGCGTCATCAGGAACACTATCCACAGCTTCGACAGCCATCGCCGTCCTGCCGGCGCCGTGGCCCGCGCCTCGATATCGAGGCCGGCGGGCAGCAAACTGTAGTCCGGCCCGTTCACCGGCACCGGGTGGCCATCGCGTTCCTGCCTGCCGGCAAGGGCGATGATGTCGGAAACCAGAAACTGAAAACCGCGCAAGTCGCGCGACGCCCCCGGTATGGCTATGATCGAGACGATTTCGCCATGCCGGGCTTCGATCGGGTTCCAGCGGCACGAGAGGCCGGTCAGGTCCGGCCGCGCGCCGGCCGGCGCAGGATCGATGCGGTAGCGCCCCGCTTTCATCTCGGCTTCCGCCCAACTGCCGCCACCTCCGGCGAACATGGCATAGAAGACCGCATCGGAGGCCTGGAACCTCGCCACGCGAACGTCGAGGCCTTGCGCTCTTATATCCTTTATCGGCACGATTGCGGCACGCAAGGTCAGATCCAGTTCGTCCGCCACCCATCTCTGGACAGCCGCCAGCGCGTTGCGGGTGATCTCCAGCGCCGAGCCGGGAAACGCCACGAGCGCGCCGTCGCCGCCGAAGACAAAGGGAAGATCTTGCCTACCCAGCGCATTGAGCAGCGCCGAAATGACGCTGGCACCGGCCATATTGACGGTTTTATAGCGCCCCGCCTCGATCGCCTTGGTCGAGCCGACGATGTCTGCGGTGGCCAGCGCCCAGCCATCGGGGAGAGGCCGATAGTTATCAATATCGGCAACGCTTTCAAACTTTGCGAAGACCGGCAGAGAAGCAACAAACGGATCGGACGCGGCAGCTGTTTCCATGAGCATCAGATAGCACATTCCAGTGCTTGAGGGTGAAGTCGATCATGCTTCGAAATTGACTTGCGCAGGCTTTCCGATGATAGGGTCCGGCGATGCGAATTGCCTTCTATGCGCCGCTGAAGTCGCCCAATCATCCCGTTGCCTCCGGCGACCGCCAGATGGCACGGATGCTGGTCAAGGCGCTGGAGCATGGAGGACATAGCGTCGAACTGGCATCCGAATTGCGCTTCTATCTACGCGAACCGGATTGGAAAAGTTTCGATGCGCTCAAGATCGAGGCCCGGGAGGAAGCCGCGCGGCTGGCAAGGCTTTGGGATCGTGACGGCAAGCCCGATCTGTGGTTCACCTATCATCCCTATTACAAGGCGCCCGACCTGATCGGGCCCGAACTGGCGTTGGCCTTTGGTGTCCCCTATGTGACAGCGGAAGCCTCCCATTCGAGGCGGCGCAACACCGGTTTGTGGGCCGATACGCAAGCGTTGGTGGCGCGAGCCGTCGAACAGGCGGTGCTGAACATCTGCTTCACGCAAAGGGATCGTCAGGGACTGGCAGATGCGGTACCCGACGCCGCTTTCGGCATGCTTTCGCCCTTCATCGACACCTCGCTATTCCGGGAAACGCCGGCACGGGGTTGTCCGACGCGCCTCGTTACCGTCGCCATGATGCGCCCGGGCGACAAAGTCGAAAGCTATCGCATGCTGGCGCAGGCGCTCGGTTCGATCGGTCACCTGCCCTGGACCATGTCGGTCGTCGGGGACGGACCTGCCCGCGAGGAGATCAAAGCGCAATTCGCCGGCTTGCCCGCCGAGCGTATCGAATGGCTTGGCGCGATTGAGCCAGCCGCCGTGCCGGATGTCCTCTACAGTGGGGGAATTTACGTCTGGCCGGGTTTCGGCGAGGCCTATGGCGTTGCCTATCTTGAAGCACAGGCCGCCGGCCTTCCGGTTGTGGCTCAGGACGTCGCCGGCGTGCCGGAGGTCGTCCGGAATGGCCAGGCCGGGTTTCTCACCCCGCCGGACGATGTGGCGGCGTTCGCTTCTGCCATTGAAAGGCTTCTGGCCCGTAACGACGAAAGATCCATCATGGCCGCAGAAGCCAGACGTTTCATCCTCGAAGAACGTTCTCTCGGTGCTGCAGCGGCGCGTCTGGCCGAACTTCTTGCGAAGATCCCGGTCTCATGACATCCGATCAAATCTGGCAACCCTTGGTGGAGGAACTGGCGAGCCGGCAGCGGGCGGACCGTAAGGCAGAGTTCTGGCTGCGCGACGATGACGCCGTGGATCCGACGCCTGCGCTTGATCGGTTGCTCGACCTCACCGGTGAATTCGCGGTTCCGGTGACTCTGGCCGTCATTCCCGCCCTGACTGACGAGAAGCTTGTCGTTCGGCTTGACGAGGCGCCGCATGCCACGGTCGCCATCCATGGCTGGGCGCACCGAAATCATGCGCCCGAGGGCCAGAAGAAGCAGGAGCTCGGCGCGCATCGGCCACGCGAGGCGGTGCTCGATGATCTGGCTCGCGGGCTGGCGCACGTAACCGGCCTGCACGGCGCACGTGCCGTTCCGATGCTGGTGCCACCCTGGAACAGGATCGACGCCGGCTTGGTATCCGACCTTGGATCGATAGGATTTTCGGCATTGTCGGTCTATGGGCCGCCAAGGCCGGCTTCACTTGCGGTCATCAACAGCAATGTCGACATCATGGATTGGCATGGCACGCGCGGCTGCCGCGATCATGGCCTATTGGTTCAGGCTATCATCGCGCAATTGCAGCATGCATTCGATGGGGGCGAACCGGTGGGCCTGCTCACCCACCATCTCGTACATGATGAATCGGCCTGGCTCTTCCTCGAACGGCTGTTCACAGTCACCGCACAGACTGAAGCCTGCGCATGGCTTCCGATCAGGACATTGATCGGGCGCAGCGCCGGTAGAACAATTCCAGGAAAGTATGAACGGTTTCCGTCCGGAATTGCGTCAAAACAAAGAGATAGAGGAAAATAGCTCAGCGCCTTTTGCGCAATGAGACTGGAAGTTTGAGCGTCTGGCCATCCCGCGCGGCAAAAGCGCCGGTAAACCTGTCCTTGGCCAGTTTCTGGATCTTGTCCAGTTCCTTGTCGGTGCGTGTCGGATCGTGGTGAAACAGCGCAAGCCTCCGCGCACCGGCCGCCTCACAGAGCTTGACGCCCTGTTGCCAAGTCGAGTGCCCGTAACCGCGGCGGCGTTCCATTTCCTCCTCGGTGTAGGTGCAATCGTAAATGACGAGGTCGGCATCTTCGATCAGGCCGAGCACCGCCTGATCGAGTTTGTCCGGCTCGTGCTCAGTGTCTGTGATCACCGCCACGACGCCGCCGCCCCATTCGACCCGGTAGCCTATGCAGCCGCCCGGATGCATAAGACTGCCGGTTCGGACCACCACCCCTTCGCGCGGGCGAAGCACGTCTCCGGATACGAAATCGCGATAGTCGAGGCTTGCCTTGCAGGCCTCCAGTTTCACCGGAAACCACGGCGGCCGCATGAACTCATCGACCATCTGCCGGGTCGTCATGTGTCCTGCAAGATGCCCGGACCAAAGCGTAACCTTGGCGCCCCGGTCATAGATCGGCGCAAAAGACGGCAGCCCGATGATGTGATCGTAATGGCAATGGGTGAAAAGCAGGTCGAAATCGGTCACGCCCAACGCCTGAAGCGCCGCGCCGGCAGGCCGTAGGCCAGAGCCTGCGTCGAACAGAAGCGTATGCTTACCGCATCGCATCTCGACGCAGATTGAGTTGCCGCCATAGCGAGAGAATTCTGGCCCTGATACCGAAATGCTGCCGCGGACACCCCAAAACCTGACCAGGAAAACGTTGTCGTCCATGCTACCCCTTCGCCCATCATATCCAAACAACTGCTGCTAGGCGAGACAGGCTTTCTCCGGGTGATCTTCTCAGCGAGAGGACAGTGCCGTCACGACGGCGAGGATCGAGCGCACGTCCTTCGTTATTTGGCGCTTCGTGCGTCGATCAGATCCGCGGTCGTATGGCTTAGGCGATCGGCAAGAACCCGCAATATCTCGATGGTCATTTCCGGGAACTCCCTCATAAGCCTCAGGAAATGATCCTTGCGGATTCTCAGGGCTTCCAGCGGACTTGCCGCTCTGACGGTGGCAGTGCGGGAGCTGTTGCACAATATGGCGATCTCGCCAACGATCGAATTTGGCTCCAGTTCGGCAACTTTTATCGGTCCGCTGTCGGAATCGACAAGAATATCCGCCCTGCCTGAAAGGATGACATAGGCGGCGTCTCCCTCGTCGCCCTGCCGGAAAAGGATCTGGCCGGCGCTGTAGCTCACACGATCGGATGTGAACGCAAGCAGCTTGAGCTTTGTCGGCTCGATGGCAGAGAACAAGGGAACGCGTTGCAGCATTCCAACTTCATCCTTGAGCAGCATTGTCGCAAACCTTCCAAAATTCGCGTTTGCCAGACTAGAGCAACGGACGCCCAGATGGAATCAATTCTCTTTCCGGGATGGCGAGACAAACCACGCGAAAGGTGGCGAGCCCGATATCGTGCACCGGCAGAATGATCCCATTTGAATGTCCGTTGCTCTATGACAACAGTTCCTTGAAGATACCGTTCCCTGCCAAAAGTGTCTCGTGTGTTCCGTCTTCCGCCAATTGACCCGAGTCGAAGACGATAACGCGATCGAACATCATCGCCATTGCCGGATTCGTCACGACCCACACAATTGCCGGCGAATGGCCGTCGCGCCTGGCTTCCTCGAGCACATTTCGCAGCACCTTATCCTGCATGCGCTGGTCTAGCGCCGACAGCGGCCGGTTGAGAATGAGAAAATCGGGACGCTTGAGCAAGGCCCGGGCAACATCGAGCTTCTGTCGCTGTCCACCGGTCAGCCGCCTGCCGCCGGAGCCGACGTTGAAGTCCAGGCCGACATCCAGAAGTTCGCCATAAAGCCCCAGTTCGTCAAGAATGTCATAGACGATGGAGCGTATGCGGTCGGGCGCGTCGGGATGATTGTTGCCCACACGCCCGAACAGGACATTATCCATGACGGTGGCCGCGGCAATGTATTTGGCAGGATCATACCGTTCGACCGCATTGTGCAGCTCGGGCGGCAGGTCTTCATAGAACCGGTTGCGTGCAGCGACGATCTTGCTCATCAGCTCGTCGCTCAGCAGGCCGAAGCGGTGCCGGGGCTCGATGTAGGCAAAGCTCAAGGTGACGATCATGGCGCGATCGTTCTCCGAAACCGCCTCGTAGGGACGGTTCTTGAGCCGTTGCAGCAAGGTTTCGTAGGCGGGTATCTCCTCCGCGCTCATGAAGGCGAGCTGCTGGAAGAACTGGTGATCGGGCGGCAGGTCGGCAAACAGCTCGATCGCCTGTTTGGCGATCTCCAAGCCCATTTCGTAGAGCGTGCGGTCGAGGCCGGCTTGCCTCAGCACGGAAGCAAAATAGGGGTTGGCCGCCAGGGCCCTATCGGCCAGTTCGGGGCCGGCGGCAGCGCCGAAGAGCAGGTTTTGGCCGATCGTTGCTTCCTTGTTGTAGGCGCCCGGTTCGAAAGGAACCACCAGTCCGCTCAGCCCCTCTTGTTCCAGCCGGGTCCGCAGCGCCGCACGCAGTTCGACGATCCGCCTGGCAAGCTCCGTGTGACGCGTGAGGTCGGCCGAAGAGCGCAAGCCGAGATCCAGAATGTCACGCGACAGAACAACCGCGTCGAGCACCCGGCGCACGGCTTCAAAGAGGTCGTGCGGGCCGGTAGCGCCAGCGGAAGCATAGTTGATCCAGTCGCTGTGGATATCAAGATCCGGATTGCCCGACCGGCGCGCCTCGTGAATGTTCCAGCGGTGCTGATCTGCCGCAGCACCGTCATAAGGCACCGATGTCAGCGGCGCATGCTTCAACCCGTAGAGCAGGTTGTCGCGGAGGCTTGCCTGGAACAGGAAAACATCCGACGAGGCATACGACATGCGCCGGCCGGTTACTGCTTCGGGGAGTTCAAGCAGGTCGTCGGTGCCCGAAGCGACCCTTCCGCTGTCCGGCCAGTTCAGCCGCGCGAAGGCTTCTGCAAGCGCCTCCGCTCCACCTGTTGCGGTACTGACCAGTGCCACCGTCTCACCCGGCTTGACCTGGAGGGAGATACGGTTGAGGAGCATTGCACCGCCATCGTCTGCTACGGACAGATTGATCGCCGACAGCGGCTTGGTCATCGGATCGGGATCGTCGATCGTCAATACCCCGATTTTCGGCGCGATGAGACCTTCGACGGTGAACTGTTCAACGACCTGTTGATATTTGACCTGGACATCCTGCCGATCCTGATCCCAGTCGATCAGTTCCTTCATCGGTCCGGGCAGGTCCTTGTAGGCGCCGATCACGGCCACGAGCTGGCCGACGTCCAGCCGCCCCTGGAGGACCAGATACCCGCCGATCATGTAGAACAGAAAGGGCGTGAGCTGCGCGAGAAAATTGTTGAGGAACTTCACCATGAATTTCCATTGGTAAAGATCGAAGCGGATCTTGAAGATGAGCCCGAGCCGGGCAGCTATGTCGGCGCGCTCGTAGTTTGATGTATCGTGGACGTGAACCGCGCCGATGCCGTCGACGATTTCGCCAACCCGGCCCGAAAGCGCGCGCGCCGTCAACTGCCGTTGGCGCCCGAGCACGATCAGCCGCCGCCGCATTCGCGGGATGAGCACGATCTGGATCGCCACGATCACGACCGCTATCATTCCGAGCCAGACGTTCTGGATCATGATGAACAGCATGGCCGTCAGCGCTTGGCCGCCGAGCAGTACCGGCTGCAGGAAGGCGTCGCCGATGAAGCCGCCCAGCGGCTCCACCTCGTCCTTCACCATGGTCGCCACTTCGGCGGATTTCACCCGCTTGAAGTAAACCGGCGGAAAACGCAGCACACGGTCGACCAGATCGAAGCGGATACGCCGCAGCATGCGTTCGCCGAGGCGGCCCTTGTAGGTGTTGATGTAGAATTTGAACAGGCCGTTGATGACGACTAGCAAGAGGAACACAAGGCTCAGGGCAAACAGGGTCTCCTCGCGGTCGAGCTGAAAACCGGAGAAGAACTGGACCTCTCCAATGAACGGCAGGTTATAATGTAGCCTCATGAATGGCTGGGTCGCGCCCGGTTGCTCGAAGCCGCGACCTTGGATCGGTCCGTTGACGATCAGCTTCGGCAGGTCGAAGGACATGAAATACGGGATCATCGAAAGCACGACGATCATCAATATCCAGAGCTGCTGCTTCTTGGTGTGCGTCCAGATATAGCGGGCTAGGCTGGCTTCCATATGCGACTGTGGACCCTTCAGTTGGAAGGATGCAGGATGTAAAAGCACCTGCTGGCGAATGGCGTATCGGCAATTTCTTCATCGCCAACGACAAGTTCGAAGCTGCTGTGCACGGACCTTGTCCTGCGCTCAACGATGCAAGGAACCTGCGAGGCGGCGCGATCCAGTTCCGGCGCATGGTCGATGGCAACGACATGGGCATTGTTGATCGGCGAAGAAAGCAGCTGGCCAAACGGTCCGCGGCTTTCGTAGGGCTTTGGCGAACAGCCGAGCAGCACGAGGCCGCAGCTGCGCGGCTGGTGCTGGCGGATGGACGCCGATGATCCGGACAGATGCAACAGGCTCTCTCCGGCACCGGGCAATAGCCAAGCGGCTTGCAGCATGATCACGTCCGCGGAATCAAACAGTCTTGCGGAAGGCAAGATTGCGTTGTGTCGCCCAAAATCCCAACATACAAGACGAATTATGATGGATGTCACGCAACCACGCAATGCCATGGACTGGCACGAGCAAGCCTTGGACCTCACGCGGGGAATTGCTGCTTATGTCAACTGCCCTCTCGTGGCAGGGCTGGCGCGCGTCGTCGCCAAGCATCCGAAGGCCGATATCGCCAACGCCTTCAACCACAAGCAGGTCGCCTGCAAGATGTGGGCGCTCGACCGGCTGTTCGAAAGCGGCGGCGGCCGCTTCGGGCGCATATGGGTTCTGGGTGGATGGTACGGCGTATTGCCGGCAATGCTTTTCAACGACGCTCGCTTCGACATCGCGGCGGTCGATAGCATCGACATCGATCCCGAAGTCGCGCCGGTCGCCCGGACCCTCAACCGGGAAGCCGGCGACCGGTTCCGGGCGCTGACGGCAGATATGTACGCACTCGACTATGCGGCCGGGCGGCCCGATCTGATGATCAATACGAGCTGCGAACACATAGCCGATCTGCGCGCCTGGCTTGCTCTGCTTCCGCCGGGCACGAATGTACTGCTGCAATCGAACGATTATTTCAGCGAGCCGACGCACATCAACTGCGTGGCTTCGCTTGCAGCCTTCGAGGAAATGGCGGCGCTACGGGAGGTGCGGTTCTCCGGCGAACTGCCGACAAAAAATTATACGCGCTTCATGCTGATTGGAACTGTTTAATGCATTTCGCCCAAAAGCGCGTAGCGGTTTTGGGACAACGACACGCATAAAAACAGGACTTGAAGCGCGTCGCACGAATCTCACCAGACGCGACGCGCGTTAGAGCATTTGCAGGAAAGTGTGGAAACGGCTTTCCGTCCGGAATTGCGTCAAAACAAAGAGACAGAGCGGTTCTGCGTGGAACGATGAACCGCTCTAGGATCTATCGTCTGTTTAATCATGAACTTTTCCGAAACCGGGCCCCACGTTTAGGGACCATGTTCGATGCCGCTCGCGCAGGATTTGCGCGGAGCGACGCGCGCCTTCCAGATCGAGACGATGCGCGGATGGCGTCGGTTCCACAAGCGCTTGTTCGACCGCTTGCGCCAAACCTTCAGGCGTCAGGTCCTTTTCCATCAGCACCGTTGCAAGACCGAGTTCTTCGAGCATCAGGGCGCGAACCGTCTGTTCGGTTTCCCCGCCGGCTGCAAATGGGACGAGCAGGGAGCGACAGCCCGCGCGCAGGACATCGCAGACCGTGTTGTAACCCGCCTGCGAGACTGACAGGCGGGCGCCGGTCAGCAGGCTGGCGAAATCCTCGCGGAATCGGAAGATGGACAGGCCCGGCGTGGCATCGCGTGCGATCGCGTCAAACTCGTCTTTCGGCAGGTTTGGGCCGGTGATCAAACACCATTTCCAAGCGTTGTTGGCATTCCGCGCCGCTGCGATGGTGGATCTGACAAGGCTCTTTCCGGCAGCCCCGCCGCCAACCGACACCAGAACGTCGAAGCGCTCGGAGGCCGCGGGCGATGGCGGCGCCGCAACGAGCCCCGTGTAGGTGACCTCGGCCCTGATCGCCCCAGCCAGTGGAAATGTCTTGTCGATGGTTGCGAAAGCCGGATCGCCGTGGACCATAACAAGATCGAAATGCCTGTTGATGAGATCGACCGTTTCCTCGTTTCGGCCCAGCTTGACGCGCTCCTGGAGGATATCACGGACGGACGTCGCCAGCAGCGGTCTGGGCGACGTCGCGTCGATGGCCTCGATCAGCGGCAAGAGTTCGAAACGCATCTGTCGGCGTCCAAATGGAAACGCCTCGACAATGACGATATCAGGCCTGCAATCCCGGAATGCCTGCAGCAGCATCTCTGAACGCCATTTCTTGAAATCATCGTCGATCGGGTTGCCTTGCAGGTCGACAAGTCCCGAAAATCCTTCATCACCGGAGGTGACAGGTGGCAGGGTTACAGATTGTACACCCAGTCCCGGAAACCCAGCGATCGGCGCTCCGCCGGTCACGACGGTAACGTCAAACCCGTCATCGACCAGAGCCGCCGCAATGCGGCTGGCGCGCGCGAGATGGCCGATGCCGAGCAGGTGCTGGACATAGAAGAAAGCGCGCAGCCGCTTCATTCGGCGGCCCGCCACTCCCGCTCGAACAGTTCCTTGAGCTGTCCAATGCTTGCCATATGATCGAAATTGCCGCGCACGCGCCGCTCTGCGGCGTCGCCGAGGCGGTCGCGGAGCACGGGATCACGGATCAGGCGCTCCAGCGCCTGTGCCAGGGCAATCGGGTTTTCCGTCGGAACCAGCAACCCGGTTTCATCCGGCGATAAAAGCTCCGGCACGCCGGAAATATCGGTCGACACGCAGGCAAGCCGCTGGCTAGCCGCCTCCACCAGAACGTTCGGCAGACCGTCGCGGTCGCCATTTGCGGTGATCCTGCAGGCCAGCGCGAAGATGTCGGCGCGGCGGTAGTGCTCAAGCACCTCCTCCTGCGCAAGCGCGCCTTTCCAAGAGACGCGACCATCCAGGCCGAGCTTTTGCGCCAGCGACTTGAACCGTTCCAGTTCTTCGCCGCCGCCGATATGCTCGAAACGCCACGCCAAATCGCCGGGCAACAGGGCAAGGGCTTCCAGCAACGTATCGTAACCTTTCTTTTCAACGGCGCGCCCGACACTCAGAACGACAACCGGTTCGTCCGGAGCCGAGCCGTCATGCTGCTTTCGCGCCTCGCCGAAACTGCCGAAGCGATCAAGGTCGAGCCCATGATAGCTCAGATGCACAGACGAGTTGCCGTTAGCGAGTTTTTTCAGACGGTCGAAGCCGGTTTTCGTGCAAGTGACCGTCCAGCGCGCCGAGGAAAGCTTGCCGGCCAGATCCCAGTCGGCCGAAGTCCAGATGTCCTTGGCATGGGCCGAGCAGGTCCAGGGCAGGCCACGAAGCTGGCTGGCATAGCGCGTCACCGATGCAGGCGTGTGCGCGAAATGTGCATGCAGCCAGCCCGCGTTTTCCGGCCATTCGGCCGACAACACGAGCGCTTGCCCGAAGCGGCGCGCGCGATTGCGCGTAAAGTCGCGGGGCATATCGGCAGCCAGCGATCCGAGCGCGCGCCAGAAGCCCGGACGCAGCAGAGAGGCAAACAGCGAGCGAAGCACGCGCAGCGGCTCTTCATGCAGATATTCCGGCAGATAATGGACGGGCGCTTTGATCTCGTCATGCACGGGGTGGCGTTTTTCGTCGGTCGGCCGCCTGAGCGCGACGAGTATCAGGTCGAACCCCGCACGCTCAAGACCGAGCAGTTCCTGCGCGATGAAGGTTTCGGACAGCCGCGGGTAACCCTTCAGAACCACGACGATCTTGCGATGTTGCAACTCAGGTCATTCCTTCAATGACCGAAAGGTGATGGCCGGCCCGCCGGTCGAGCAGTTCCGCGACGATTTCGGAAATATGAGGCAGCCCTTCCAGCGTCAGATGCGGATTGCTCTGCGATGGGCGGGGCCGGTCCGGCAGCACCTTCAGTGCATCAGCAAACCGCCGGGAATCCTCGGCTTCTTCAGGCAAAAGCATCTCGATGAGGCCGAGTTCGGCTGCGCGCCGTGCGCGGATCAGTTGTTCCCGGCGGGGCTCGACGCGCGGCACGATCAGCGCCGGCTTGTCGAAAGACAGTATCTCGCAATAGGTGTTGTAGCCGCCCATCGCCACTACCGCCTTGGCGCCGGCAATCAGGTCTTCCATACGGTTGTCGAACTCGATGATCTTGATGTAGGGGATCTTGGACCCCTTCTTGAGCAGCTTGTTGCGCTTGCGCGCCGGCATGTAAGGCCCAAGCACGATCAGGGCTCTATGCTGCAATTGCGGATCCTGCTGATAGGCATCGATGACGTCGTGGATCAGATCGGCGCCGTCACCGCCGCCACCGGTAGTAACGAGGATATAGTCGCCCTCGGGTCGGTGGCCGGGCAACTCGTTCCGCTGCAGGCTCCGTTGCAGGAAACCGACGAACCTCATCTTTGCCCTGACAGCCGGGGGCACATCCAAGCCCGTCAGCGGATCGTAGAAATCCGGCGGACCATAGGCCCAGACCTTGTCGTAAAAGACGCCTATCTTGCGCATCACGTCTCTGCGTGCCCACTCTGCTTCGAGCAGATGCGGCGCATCCATCACCTCGCGCAGGCCAAGCACCAGCGTGGTGCCCCGCGTCTTGAGGTAGGACAGCGTGTCCTCAATCTCACCGCGCAGGCCGAGCGGTTCCTTGTCGACGATGAAGATATCCGGCCGGAAGGTCTCAGCTGTATGGCGGATGATCGACTGGCGCATCCTTAGCGTCTCATGCAGATCGATGTCCTTTTCCAGCGAGGTGTATTCGCCGTTGCGCAGCTTGATGACGCTGGGGATCTTCACGAAGTCGACACGGGCGCGGTAGTCGAAGGCGCCAGCGATAGTCGCACCCGAAATGATAAGCACCTGAAGTCCGCGGAAATCCTCGACCAGCGAATGCGCGATAGTCCGGCAGCGCTGCAAATGGCCGAGCCCGAACGTGTCGTGGCTGTACATGAGAATTCGAGCGTTTTCTGCGTGCTGGGTCATTGTTGAACGTCTCTTAGAATTCTCGCCTTGAGGACCGTGAGCGACCCGCAGGATTCGAAATCATCCTCGCGGGTCTACCGACCTGTTCTGAAACATGAGGGCGCAATTTTCAATTCGTATTACAAAGAGGGTCCATATGCTGAAACCAGGAAGCTACGTCTGCTCAGCGGCCTGCTTGCCACGTGGTCCAGAAGAACCTGCATCATTTCACTGGTATTGACCATCTCGGATTCTCGGCGGCCTTGACCGCTACGATCAACGTGGAGACTCCAGAATAGAATAGGTATGGGCTGGGTACTTCACTTCGAGCGTCTAAGCCAAGCCCCTAAACCATGATGTGCCTTGGCGGTGGGAAGCCGGAGCGTTGACGGAGTAGGGGACACGTTCGAACCGCCTATATCTTGACTTCTCAGACCAGAATCTAGGGGTCAGGAGTTCGACCCTTTTCGGGCGAGCCAATTGAACTCACTAGCTTTTTGGACGCCATGGGCGCATGAACTCGCCGATTGCAGGCGTGTCAAAGCTGACCTGTTTGCCGCCGACGACAGCGCCGGCCTTCGGGCCAGCATCCGAGTCTTCGATCCCTTTTCCGGTTGTACCGCGCAGGTAATATTCGGCTTCCATATATATTCGAGATTGAGGGCGAACCGGAAAAAAATGTCTTCGTCTTTGACCTCATCCTGCGCATAGGCCCGGGAAACCGGGGCAAGGCCGGTGGCCGAAGCGAGCGTTGCTCCCAGGCCAAACTGCAACGCGCGGCGGCGCGAAACACGAAATGCAGGCGTGACGCGGATCATGGCTTCCTCCCAAAAGCCCGCCGGCATCAAACATTTTGGCACCTCAAAAGCGCGCCTGCGCTCCCAACTTCACGAAATGTGGAATGTTCCTCAATCACCTTGAATGATCTCACCGATGGCCGAGCAGCTAGGTTTCCTCGACCCTAGCCTGATGTC
Source organism: Mesorhizobium sp. M0633 (assembly GCF_040320645.1). Lineage (NCBI taxonomy): Bacteria > Pseudomonadati > Pseudomonadota > Alphaproteobacteria > Hyphomicrobiales > Phyllobacteriaceae > Mesorhizobium > Mesorhizobium sp. M0633. Next base: position 11,339 of record NZ_JAMYQC010000034.1, on the reverse strand, counting down.
AGCCGACGCACACTGCGCTGTAGCGGCGCCGGATCTGCCGGCAGCAAAAATCCCGCCGCTGCGGTCGTCCGAAGTACGCTGTCGATAAAATTCAGGACTTTTGCGTATCGATTTCGGACCAAGGTCCGTCTTGTAGAATACTGTATTTGAACAAAGCTAGGTAACAGCCGACTTTCGGATTCGAAAGTCCTGACGTTTTTCATCTGAAACCCATCCTGGCGGGAGGGCGACTCGAAGGAGGAACTATGAAAACGCGCACCTGTCTATTCGCGACTGTAGCCGCTCTCACCCTTGTCGCATCTCCGGTACTCGCTGCTCCCGGGGGCAATGGCAATGGCAACGGCAATGGCGGCAGCAACGGTAACGGCGGAAACTCGGCTGGGGCCGGCTCGCAGGGACACGGAGCCGCCACTTCCGCCGCGGCCAAGGACAAGTCGACGACCGGCGTTGCTCATGCAATGGCGGTCGTTGCCACGACACCGGCCTCACCGCAGGCTACGCTGGCCTTGCAGGCAGCGCTGGATAGGAAGGCCGCGAAAGACGCGGCAGACACTGCCGACGACACTTCCGACGAAACCGAGTAAGCATTCGAAACAGACCACTCGTCGCGTTGAAAGCCGTGGTTCGCCGCGGCTTTTTTCGTTTCCCGACGACGAACTCTCAAGGTGAACAGCGCTTCCAGAAAAAAGCTGCTCCACGGCGGCACTGAAGCTACGCTAAGGCCAAACGCCGCCGCATCGGCGTCGGATTCGAGTGCATTCGAGGAGATCCCATGACCGGCTTTGTCGACCGCGAGCGCGCAACTGACCTGATGCAGCGCGCCGGCATCGAGGCGCTGGTGCTTTGCGAGCCCGAGGCGTTCCAATATGCCACCGGTGCCTGGATCGGCCCGGCCGGCCTGTTCCGGCGGGCCGGCGCCGGTTTCGTCGTTATTCCCAAGCGAGGCGACCTGCCGATCGGCGTCGTGGTGGCGGATTTCCAGGCTGCCCGGCTCCGGGCGGCGATGGCCGGCGCCGTGCTGCGCACGCATGCGATCTGGATCGAATCGGCGTCGCTCGAGCCGGCGACGGCTGACCGGCCTGTTGCGCAGCGCATCGAGGCCGGCCTGGTTGGCCGCGCTCCCGGTTTTTCACGTCCGGCGACCTTTGAGCCCGCTCCGTCCGCGAGCTGAAAACGATCTTTACAGAATTCGGGCGGGAGCGTGCGACGCTCGGCATCGAGCTGGATTTCGTCTCGGCCAGCGATTTTTCCGCGCTGCAGGCGATGTTGCCGGGCACTGCCCTGGTCAACGGCTCACCGGTTCTCGACAGGCTGCGGGCAATCAAATCGCAGAGCGAGATCGACCTTCTGCAGCAGGGCATCGCCCTGTCGGAAGCCGGCCTGTCGCGGCTGCAGCAGCATGCGACGACCGGCATGCGTCAGTCTGAGCTGGTCGCGCTTTACCGGCAAGGCGTCGCGGATGCAGCCGCCGGGTCGTCGCAGCAAATCTCGACGGCGGAATACGTCACGCTGGGCGCTCGCCCAAAAGGCGCCGACGCCGTCGCCGCCGCCGGCGATCCGCTGAAGGCCGACATGGTGTGCAGCGTGAACGGCTATGCCTCGGATATGTCGCGGAATTTCACCTTCGGGCCGCCGTCGCCCGAACAGGCCGAATTGCATGCGATAGCCGAACGCGCCTTCGCCGACGGGCTTGTCGCGCTTATGCCCGGAAAGCCGTTAGCCGCCGTGCATCGCGCCGCCAGCGAAAGCCTGGCGCGCCAGGGCCTGCGTTCCTATCGCCGCGGCCATTTCGGCCACGGCGTCGGCAATTCCGTGTTTTCCGAGCAATGGCCGTTCATCTCGGCCGACAGCACTGTCGTGATCGAGGCCGGCATGGTGCTGGCATTCGAGATCCCGCTCTACATCGACGGTCTCGCCAGCTTCAATCTCGAGGACCAGTTCCTGATCACCGCCAACGGGCCGTCGCCGATGAACCGCCTGCCGAGGCGCCTGGATATTATCGCTTGAATCCAGCCGTTATCTGGCGCCGGCCACGCCCCTGCGGAAATCCGACGGCGACATGCCGGAAAGCTTGCGGAACGACTTGTTGAAGGCACTGAGCGAGCCGAAGCCCGATTCCATGGCGACGCGCAGCACATTGGCATCCTGATGCATCAGCAGCGCCTGCGCGTAGCTGAGGCGCAGCAAATTCACATATTCATTGAGCGTCATGCCGGTCGATTTCTTGAAGATGCTCATGGCGTATTTGGGATGGATATCGGCCGCCGCGGCGATATCGACGCAATCGATCTCGTAGAGGAAATTCTCGGCGATGAAGTCGCACATGCGCCCGACATTGCGCAGCGATTGCTGATCGAAGGGACTGCCTATCTCCTGTTCGACCGGGGTTTCGGGCACCAGCCGGTAAGGCTCGAAGCGCACCCGCTCCAGCCGCAGCAAAAGCTCGTTGACGGCATGCTCGGCCTTGACCGGGTCGCCGGAGCGGGCATAGCGGTTCCAGCGCTCGAAATTGTGGTCGTCCGACCGGTCGGTGGCGTCGGTCACCAGCGTCGCCCCGGTCATCAGTCTGTTGCGGACCTCGACGGGCAAATGGAGCCGGAAGAAATGCACCAGCGGCAAATGCGCGCCGGCATAGATGGCATCGTCGGAGGCTTCGTCCATCTGGTGCGGCAGGCCGCCCCAGAACAGACACATGTCGCCAGCAGAGAGCGAAAGCTCGTGCCCGTCCATACGGTAATGCACGGCGCCGCGCACGATGAAATTCACCTCGACCTGGGCGTGCCAATGCGGCTTGAGCATCACCAGGGGCTGGGTGTGGAACATCTGCAGCAGCAGCGGCAGGCCCTCCACGCTGCTGGCGCCAGGCTGGTAAAACGGCCTTTCCGGCATCTTACTTTCCGCTCATTTCTTATTCCCTTTGTCGCGGACAAGGCTTTCCCGAGGCCTAGTCTAGCCACGCTCGCAAACAGAGAGCAACTGAAATGGGAGGATTTCAATGCGCATAAAATTGACCTGCGCCGCGCTCGCGCTTGCCTTGGGCTCCAGCCCGGCCTTTGCGCAGTCCGGTGAAATCACGATCTGGAGCTGGAATATCGCCGCTTCGTCGCTGAAGGCCACCATAGCGGGCTTCAACAAGCAGTATCCCGACATCAAGGTGACGGTCGAGGACCTTGGCAACCAGCCGACCTACGACAAATCGATCGCCGGCTGTGCCGCCGGCGGCGAGGGGCTGCCTGACATCGTTACGATCGAGAACGGCGAAGCCGAAAACTACTGGAGCCAGTTCCCGGATTGCTTCGTCGACCTGCATACGCTCGGCTACACCGCGGAAGACCAGGCAAAATTCCCCGACTTCAAGCGTACCGAGCTCGAGGTTGACGACAAGGCCTATGCGATGCCCTGGGATTCCGGTCCAGTGGCGATGTTCTACCGCCGCGACTTCTACGAGAAGGCTGGCGTCGATCCGTCCTCGATCAAGACCTGGGACGATTTCATCGCCGCCGCCAAGAAAATCCAGGCCGCCAATCCCGGCGTCACGATGACCAACGCCGATTTCAACGGCGATTCCGAATTCTTCCGCATGATCTCCAACGAGCAGGGTTGCGCCTACTTCTCCGCCGACGGGCAATCGATCACGGTCAACCAGCCCAAATGCGTCGATGCCATGACCAAGATCAAGGAGATGAAGGACGCCGGCATCATTTCCTCTGCCGACTGGAGCACCAAGATCACCAACAACACCGCCGGCAAGGTCGCCACGCAGATGTATGGCGGCTGGTATGAAGGCACCGTGCGCACCGAATCGCCCGATGGGGCAGGCAAATGGGGCGTCTATCTGATGCCGAGCCTGACCGCCGACGGTCCGCGCGCCGCCAATCTCGGCGGCTCCTCGCTCGCCATCACCTCGGTGTCGAAGAACAAGGAAGCCGCCTACGCCTATCTGAAATACACGCTTGCGACGAATGAGGGCCAGATCACCATGCTGAAAGGCTTCGGCCTGGTGCCGTCGCTGATCTCGGCGCTCAACGACCCTTATGTCTCCGAAGGCCTGCCCTATTGGGGTGGCCAAGCCGTGTGGAAGGACATCCTCGGCACCTTGCCCAAGGTCGTCCCCAGCCGCGGCACGCCGTTCCAGAGCGACGCCGAAATCATCATCCGCGCGGTGCAGACCAAATATCTGGCCGGCGGCTATCCCGACGCCAAGGCAGCGCTCGACGATGCCGCAAGCCAGATCGCCGCGGCGACCGGCCTGCCGGTCAAGTCGTGATCTAGACGAGGCGGCTCCGAGCGCGCGGCTCCCCTTCTGCCCTTGTGGGAGAAGGTATCGCCGAAGGCGACGGATGAGGGGTGCTCCAGCTTGGCGCCGGCGGCACTCCGGCCATCACCCCTCAACCGTCTCGGCGCTACGCGCCGATCCACCTTCTCCCACAAGGGGAGAAGGCAAGAACTTGAAAGCAGAAAGGAGGAAAACGATGCGCTACCAGAACGCCACGGCGTATCGCTTCCTCGCGCCGTATCTGCTGATTTTTTCGATCTTCTGGCTGTGGCCGATCATCGATTCCTTCCTGATCTCGTTCCAGGCGACGCGCACCGTGCCGTGGCGCTTCGCGCCGACCTTCAACTGGGGCCGGCTGATCGGCGATCCGGCCTTCTTCAATGCCTTGAAGAACACATTGCTGATCCTTGTCATCCAGGTGCCGGTGATGATTTCGCTGGCGATTGTGATGGCGGTGCTTTTGAATTCGCCACTGCTCAAGGCCCGTGGCCTGTTCCGCTTTGCCTTCTTCGCGCCGGTCGTGGTCGGCGAGGTCGCCTATTCGGCGGTTTTCCGGCTGATGTTCAATCTCGACTACGGCATCATCAACAAATTGCTGAACAGCATCGGCCTGCCCAGTGTCGACTGGTTTACCAACGTCACCCCGGCGATGGCGGTGATCATGATGGCGGTGACGTGGCGCTGGGCCGGCTACAACGCCATCATCCTGCTCGCCGGCCTGCAGTCGATTCCCGAGGATGTCTACGAGGCGGCGACCCTGGACCGGGTCAGCAAGGTCAAACAGTTCTTCTACATCACGCTGCCGCTGCTCAAGCCGATCATCGTGTTCTGCGCCGTGCTGTCGATCATCGGCACCATGCAGCTGTTCACCGAGCCCTTCCTGATCACCGAGCGCGGCGGGCCGGGCGGCGGCACCGAAACGCTCGGGCTGCTGCTTTACCGCCAGGGCTTCCGGTCGCTCAATTTCGGCTACGCTTCGGCCGTCGCCTACACCATGGCCGGGCTGGCGATTGCCATTTCGCTGGTGCAGATATGGCTGACGAGGGAACCGAAATGACCTCGCGCTCCCCAATCAGCCATTCCCGGGTCAGCCGTTCCCAGGCCAGATTGGGACGCAGCATCGCGCTGCATCTGTTCCTGACGCCGCTGGCGCTGGTCTGGCTGTTTCCGCTGTGGATGATGGTGGTTTTTTCGACGATGCCCGACAACGGCATCTTCAGCCCCGACATCGAGCTTTTGCCGCATGGCAATTTCCTCGACAATGTCAGCAATCTGCAGCGCGGCACCAATTTCATCGGCGCCATCGGCATCTCCGTCTCGGTGGCGGTGACCTATACCTTCCTGTCGGTGATGCTGACCTCGATGGCCGGCTGGGCGCTGGCGCGTTACAACTTCTTCGGCAAGGGCATGGTCGTCGCCATCATCTTCGGCACCATCACGCTGCCCTATGCGGTCGTGCTGATCCCGCAATTCATCATGGTGGCGCGCGACTTCAAGCTCGCCAACACTTGGGTGGCGCTGATCGTGCCGCCGCTGTTCAATTCGCTGGGCGTGCTCTTCATGCGGCAGAGTTTTTCGATGATGCCGCACGAGCTGTTCGACGCCGCCAAGGTCGAGGGCGTCAAGGAATGGCGGATATTCCTGTTCGTCGCACTGCCTCTGGCGCGGCCGATGCTGGCGGCGCTCGCCATCATCCTCTTCCTTGCCTCCTGGAACAACTATCTCTGGCCGCTGCTGATCAATTCCAAGCCGGGCGCAATGACCGCGCCCGTGGCGCTCGGCACGCTGATCGGTCTCACCAAGGTGTCCTGGGGCGGCATCATGGCGGGCGCGGTGATGCTGACGGCGCCAATGCTCGTCGTGTTCGTGCTTCTGCAGCGCCATTTCGTTGCCGGCATCGCCGCCGGCGCCATCAAGTAAGGATCAGCATGGCGGCAGTCACACTCAAAAACGTCATCAAGCGCTTCGGCGTCTTCGAGATCGTCCACGGCGCCAATATCGACATCGATGACGGCGAATTCGTCGTCTTCGTCGGCCCTTCCGGCTGCGGCAAGTCCACGCTGCTTCGGATGATCGCCGGGCTCGAGGACATCAGCGACGGCGAGATCGCCATTGGCGGCAAGGTGGTGAACGACGTCGAGGCGGCCGATCGCGGCATCGCCATGGTGTTCCAGTCCTACGCGCTCTATCCGCACATGACGGTCGAGCAGAATCTAAGCTTCGGCCTGAGAATGACCGGCAACCCCAAGGCAGATACCGAGCGGCGGGTGAAGCGGGCTTCCGAAATCCTGCGCATCGCCGAGCTGATGAAGCGGCGGCCGCGGCAATTGTCGGGCGGCCAGCGCCAGCGCGTCGCCATCGGCCGCGCCATCGTGCGTGAGCCGCAAGTGTTCCTGTTCGACGAACCGCTCAGCAATCTCGATGCCGAGCTCCGGGTGCAGATGCGCGTCGAGATATCGCGCCTTCATAAGGAACTCGGCGTTACCATGGTCTATGTGACGCACGACCAGACCGAGGCGATGACGCTGGCCGACAGGATCGTCGTGCTCAACGCCGGCAATATCGAGCAGATCGGCGCGCCGCTCGATCTCTACGACGACCCCGCCAACCGCTTCGTTGCCGGCTTCGTCGGCTCGCCGAAAATGAACTTCCTGGCGGCAAAAATGGTCGGGGCCGACAACGGTGCGGCGGTCGTCGAACTGGTCAATCATCGCGGCGCGCGACTGCGCAAGCCGCTTTCCGATGCCTTGCCTGCAATAGGCGGCGATGTTGTGCTTGGCGTGCGGCCGGAGCATTTCTTCGACGCCGGCCAGGGCGATTGCGATCTTACCCTCAAGGCCGACGTCGCCGAGCACTTGGGATCGGTGAGCTATGTCTATGCCAATTCCGGTACCGGGGGCGGACGCGAGGAACTGATCATCGAGCGCGAGGCCTCGCGGCATCGCGCGAACGGCGACGACCTGGTGGTGTCGATCAAAGCCGACCGCTCGCTTCTCTTCGACGCCACCGGCGCACGCATTCGCTAACCCATCTTTCTTTTGTCCGATCGCGATTGCTCGCGGCCACCCCACGGAGATTTGACATGACGTCCAAACCAGAAAAAGTTCGCTGGGGCATTCTCGGGCCCGGCAACATCGCCAAGGCTTTTGCCGGGGGCGTCGCCCATTCGCGCACCGGCACATTGGTCGCCTTAGGGGCGCGCAATCCCGGCAAGGCGGGGCTCACCGAGGCTTTCCCCGGCGCTCGCATCCTGGACGGCAACGAGGCTTTGGTTGGCGATCCGGATGTCGACGCGATCTATATTTCGACGCCGCATCCGAGCCATGCCGAATGGGCGATAAAGGCGGCCGAGGCCGGAAAGCACGTGCTTTGCGAAAAGCCGCTTGGCCTGACCGCATTCGAAGCCGACGCCATGATCCATGCCGCGCGCAAGGCCGGCACCTTTCTCGGCGAAGCCTTCATGTACCGGCTGCATCCGCAGACGGCCAGGCTGGTCGAGCTGATCAGGGCCGGCGCGATCGGCGACATCAAGATGATCAAATCCAGCTTCGGCTTCGCCATGCCGGGCTTCATGCCGGAGCACCGTCTCTACGCCAAGGATCTCGCCGGCGGCGGCATTCTCGATGTCGGCGGCTATCCCGTCTCGATGGCGCGGCTGATTGCCGGCGCCGCGGCGGGAAAGCCCTTCGCCGAGCCGGACAAAGTCGTCGGCGCTGCGCATCTCGGCCAATCCGGCGTCGACGAATGGGCGTCGGCGCTGTTGCATTTTCCGGGCGGCATCGTCGCGGAAGTGTCCTGCAGCATCTCGCTCGCTCAGGACAATGTCTTGCGTATTCTCGGCAGCAAAGGCCGCATCGAGGTGGCGGATTTCTGGTATGCCGGCGGCCAGCAAGGCGGCACCGGCGAAATCCGCATCATCCGTCCGGGTGACACCGAGGTGGTCGAGGTCACGGAGGACGGCTGGCTGTACGCATTTGAGGTCGACGCCGCCGGCGAGGCCATTCTCGGCGGAAAGCAGGAGTTCGCCTGGCCCGGTATGGGCTGGGCCGACAGTCTCGGCAATCTGCGCGTGCTCGACAAATGGCGGGCCGCAATCGGGCTCGAATACGACATCGAGAAACCGGCAAAGCGCGTCAACACGATCTCCGGACGGAAGCTGCGCTCCGGCGGAACCGCCATCCCCAAGCGCAGCATTCCGGGCCTGCCGCGGCCGGCCTCGTGCCTGGCGCTCGGCTTCGAGGATTTCCGCACCTTTTCGTCGGGCGCCATTCTGCTCGATGCCTATTTCGAGGCCGGCGGCAATCTGTTCGACACCGCCTTCGTCTACGGTTCCGGCTATACCGAGACGCTGCTCGGCCAGTGGCTGAAGAACCGCGGCGTGCGCGAGCAGTCGGTGGTCATCGGCAAGGGCGCGCACTCGCCGCTCTGCTATCCCGACGTCATCGGCAAGCAGCTCACCCAGTCGCTCGAACGGCTGCAGACCGACCATATCGACGTCTATTTCATGCACCGCGACAATCCGGACGTGCCGGTCGACGAGTTCGTCGATGCGATGGATCGCGAGGTCAAGGCCGGCCGCATTCGCGGTCCGTTCGGCGGCTCGAACTGGACGATGGAACGCATGGACAAGGCGATTGCCTATGCCGAGCGCACCGGCAAGCAGAAGCCCGGCGCGCTTTCCAACAATTTCTCGCTGGCCGAAATGCTGGAGCCGATCTGGGCAGGCTGCGTCACCTCCTCCAGCGACGAATGGAAGGCCTGGCTCGCCGCCCGGCAGATGCCGAATTTCGCCTGGTCGAGCCAGGGCCGCGGCTTCTTCACCGACCGCGCCGGCCGCGACCGGCGCGACAATGAGGAGCTGGTCCGGGTCTGGTATTCGGAGAGGAATTTCGGCCGTCGCGACCGCGCCATCGAGCTCGCCAAACGGCTGGGCAAAAGCCCGATCCACGTCGCGCTCGCCTATGTCCTGGCGCAGCCGTTTCCGTCCATCCCGCTGATCGGGCCGCGCACGCTCGACGAATTGGAAGACAGCCTCCAGGCGCTCGACATTTCACTTTCGCCGGACGATCTTGCATGGCTGGATAGCGGTTCGGATCAGGCCCGCGCGCGGGCCTGACGGCAGCGGCAGTCGCTTCGGCCTACGCTGCGCCCTTAGCTTCCGGACTGTTTGCGCTGCCCTCACCCTCTCCCGCAAAGAACCGGGAAAGGGTAAGAATGAGGGCAGCGCAAAGGTCACTGGAAGTTAGGGAAGACAGATGCTCGACATCGCACCGACGAAACAGGCGGCCACCTGGCTCGATTCCTTTGCCCGGGCGCTCGAGGCCGGCGACGTCGAGGCCGCAACCAATTTGTTCGTCGAGGACTGCTACTGGCGCGATCTCTTGACCTTCACCTGGAACATCAAGACGATGGAGGGCCGCGCCGCGATCCGCGACATGCTGGCGGCGACGCTGGCAACAACCAGGCCTGCCCAGTGGCAGCTCAGCGGCGAAGCGACTTCGGACGAGGGCACGATCGAGGCCTGGTTTTCTTTCGAGACGTCATCGGCGTGGGGTCAAGGCGTCATGCGCCTCAGGGACGGCAAGTGCCGGACGCTGTTTACGGCGATGAGCGATCTCAAGGGGTTGGAGGAGCGCAAGGGCCCGGCGCGGGCGCTGGGCGTCCGCCACAAGGCGGATCCGGAACGCGAGACCTGGCTGGAGGCGAGGCGCCGCGAGGCGCGTGACCTCGGCGTTAGCCAACAGCCCTACTGCCTGGTTATCGGCGGCGGCCAGGGCGGCATCATGCTGGGCGCCCGGCTCCGGCAGCTCGGCGTGCCCACCATCATCATCGAGAAGAATGCACGGCCCGGCGATTCATGGCGCAATCGCTATCGCTCGCTCGTGCTGCACGACCCGGTCTGGTACGACCATCTGCCCTACATCCCGTTTCCCGAGAACTGGCCGGTGTTCACGCCCAAGGACAAGATGGGCGACTGGCTGGAGATGTATACGCGCGTCATGGAGCTCAACTACTGGACCTCCACGACATGCGTCAGCGCGTCCTATGACGACGCCGAAAAGGTCTGGACGGTCGAGCTCGACCGCGCCGGCGAGCGCATCACGCTGAAACCCAGGCACATCGTCTTTGCAACCGGTGCTTATGGCCCGCCCAGGCGCATCGACCTGCCGGGCGCCGAGGTCTTCGACGGCGAAATCCTGCATTCCAGCCAGTATTCCAGCGGCGAGAAATTCCGCGGCAAAAAGGTCGCCGTCATCGGCGCGGCAAGTTCCGGCCATGACGTCAGCGTCGACCTCTGGGAGAGCGGCGCTGAGGTGACCATGGTCCAGCGCTCGCCGACGACGGTGGTCAAGTCGGACACGCTGATGGAGATCGGTTTCGAGATCTTTTCGGAAAAGGCGCTGGCCCGCGGCATCACCACCGAAAAAGCCGACATGATCGTCGCCTCGACGCCGTTCGCGCTGCTGCCGCAAGGCCAGCGGGCGCTTTACGACATCATCAAGGCGCGCGACGCGGCCTTCTACGATCGCTTGCGCGGCGCCGGCTTCGCGATCGATTTCGGCGACGACGAGACCGGGCTCCTGATGAAGGCCTACCGCACCGGCTCGGGCTTCTACATCGATGTCGGCGCTTGCGACCTGATCATCGACGGCGAGATCGGCATCCGCAGTGGCGTCGGGATCAAGTCGCTGACGCAGACAGGCATCCTCTTCGACGACGGCACCGAACTGGCGGCCGACGCAATCATCGCCTGCACCGGCTACCTCTCGATGAACGAAACCGTGGCGGCGATCGTCTCGCGCGAAGTCGCCGACAAGGTCGGCCCGTGCTGGGGGATTGGCTCGGGCGTGAAAGGCGACCCGGGTCCGTGGCAAGGCGAATTGCGCAACATGTGGAAGCCGACGGCACAGGAAGCGCTGTGGTTCCACGGCGGCAATCTGGCGCTGTCGCGCTTCTATTCGAAGTACGTCGCGCTGCAGATCAAGGCGCGCATGGAAGGCATTGCGACGCCGGTTTATGGGGCGCCGCGGTGAAGCTGTGATCTCCCCCCTTGAGGGGGGAG
>NZ_JAMYQC010000033.1:0-71098 GCF_040320645.1 Mesorhizobium sp. M0633 | reverse complement strand
CTCCGCATGTCCGGGTAGGGAACGGCTGATGGAACAGCCGGTTTCTTCAGGCAATATCTCCTCCTGTGAAACAGAAACTCACGCGACTTGCAGGTCGCACGAAAACATTCTTTGCCAGATCAACCCCGATCATCGTAGCCTTCATCCGCCGTCCTCTCTGTTCTGTGGTCTACACCACGTCACCTTGGCACATTGCGATGCCGTTAGGGGAGGACGGCAACCACCCCATCTGCCAAGCGACTATTGCGCCGTGTGCGGTCAGGACTTTGACATGCGCGATCTCGGCCAGGTGCTTCACCATGCGGAGCCGGAGCACCAACCGCTCGAGCCTGTGAGTTAATGAGAGAAGCACGCGCCACCATTGCGAACGGCTCAGCATGGGCGAAAGACAAATCCGACAGGAACCGCTTGGCGCAGCTCATTGCCAGAGTGGGTAACGGAAACTCAAAGCGCGCTATGGAAGATACCAACCAGCGATGGCGTACGCTGCGAAGCCCAACATTGAGAGCACATACAAAACCAGGAGCAACGGAAACACGGACGGCTGGCTGTCGAGGGCGGCGTCACCTTTTTCCAGTTCCTCGAGCAGATTGCGATCCCGCCTGGCCTTCCTGACCACCAAACCGTCCGGCCCAATTTGACCGTCGGTCTCTCTCGAAATTCTTTTCGCGATATCGGCTCGGATCACAGGGTCCTCGGGCAGGTTGCCCGGAAACCAATCAGGAAGATTGTCGCCATCGTTCTTGCCCATGGCGCCACAATGTTTTCTGCCTCACTTAAGTTCCAAGTTTCTAATGTAAGAATTTGACCAAGGTTGTCGCCCAGACGATAAACGGCCGGGAAACGACATGACCGTAGCAGGTCTGTGAGATGCTGCAGGAGCTCCTTCTTGCCGGCTTCGAGCAAGAGGACCCGTTTCGAAGAATCGCGGCTCAGTCGGTTGGCGAGCAGGCAGCCTGCGGAACCGGCTCCCACAACAATATAGTCGAACACTTGATTGGTTGACGAAGGGGCACGAGTGACATTGGGACCCGGCTCCGGCTCGGCCATGACCGCCCGATGTCCGCAACGCACCCCTTATAAGGTCGGGTCGCCCGAAGCGTCATTCGCAAACTTCTCCCTCTGTCCGGGTAACGAATAGGACTGGACGGATGCGAAAATCCAATGACAAATAGCCAGCATATTATAGCGAAATTAATGTGGCTCTTCCGGTTGATCTGAGAACACTAAGGGTTTTTGTCGCCGTTGCCCGGGAGGGAAATGTCACCCGTGCCTCGGAGCGGCTGCATCTGACGCAGCCGGCGATCAGCCTGCAATTGAAGCGGCTGGCGCAGGACATCGGCGTTAGCCTCTTCCATCGCACGGCCACCGGGTTAGAGCTCACCCGTGATGGCGCTCTGCTTGCGGCGAAAGCAGAGCAGGTGCTCGCTGCGTTGATGGACTTCGACCAGACCGCCCGTCACCTGATCACGCAGGTGCGAGGCAAGCTGAGGATCGGCACCATCATCGATCCGGAATTCACCCGACTAGGCGCATTTCTGAAGCATTGGTTGAAAGCGGGCCAGGAATTGAGACAGAACTGCGCCATGGGATGAGCGGTGAGGTGCCGGAACGGCTGAAGCGGGACGAGCTGGACGCCGGGTTCTTCCTTGGTGACATCAGGGATTTTGATGCGGGCGCCGGCCTCGCGGTCGAAGGCCGGGAACAGCTCTGTCAGGTCAAGGAGCTGGCGCGGCTGACCTATCGTGTCGTCGGCCCACCGTTCCTTGCCGGCGTCATACCTGGCCGGGATTGGACAAGTCTTGCCGCGCTGCCATGGATCGGCACGCCGTATGCTTCGGTCCACAACCGGCTTTTGGCACGGCTGTTTGCAGAGCTCGGCGTGCGACACAACGTGGTTGCGTCGGTTGATCAGGAAGCGTCGATGGTGGCGATGGTCCGTACCGGCGTTGGCCTCAGCCTCTGCCGCGAATCCATCGCCCTTCATGAGCAGCAGGCGAACGGACCCGTCATCGCCGACCGCGTCAAAGTGGACACGGCGCTCAGTTTTGTTTGCCTGAACGCGCGCGCGCTCGATCCAAGTATCGCCCACGCCTTCGATGTCATCCACCGGGTGTGGGGATAGGCGGCAACATTCGGAAGAGTGTGCTTTGAAAATTGGCGTCTAACGTTGTACTAACCAGTGCAAGAGTTTCGCGCTGAGCGCGGCATCGGTCACGATGATTGCCAGCTCATTCAAGGTCGCTATCATAACCGCATGACGGCGGGCCGGACCCATCTGTTGGAAGGCTTGCGCCGTTTAGAGGCCGCCTTCCTTGGCCATTTGGGCCATACGGGGACTGAGATGCGAAGGCAGGCGCGTCGGTGCCTCACCGATGATTCCGGATAAGATCGAGCTGGAGGAGCTCGGCCAGCGACCTGCCGCCAACCCGAGAGGCCGGTGCGCGCAGCCATTCCAAGCGGCTTTGGCGAAGATGCGTTTTGTCCGACAAGGGCGCGTCAAGCTGCTTGCGCTGTGTGGGCGACAGAAGCGTGCTGATCTCGGTAACCGCTGCACGCGGCACGACGGGCAGCTTTGGACCGGGCTCGATGCGGTTGCCGACGGCGGCGGCGCCAGCGGGATTTCGCGGTAAGCGCAGGAACGGCGTGGGGTGGTGAGGTCGGACCATGCGCGGTCGTGCGTGCTGCTGGAGAGCCGTAGGGCGGCGCTCGCGGCTGCCCCCGGCAGGCGAACAACTCGATGATGATCATGCGTCCGCGGCAGCATGGGCACGGCCCCCCGCCGCTCGCAAATTGCTGAATGTGGCTCTGCCGCCCGATGACCACCCGGAAGACCAGACGACTTGCGAATCCGGGTGGCAGGACATGGTTTAGGAACCGACGGACGAACTCGTCTGTGGCGGGCGTCATGACTTGCCGCCGGTCGGCGCCAGGGCGGCGATAATCCTTATAGTGGATGGTGACCCCGCTCTCGTCGAAGCGGATGAGGCTCAGCGGCCTTCGACGGTGTCCGACAATTTATGTCTGTTTTGGCGACTTTAGGACATAGGCTTGTTTGGCCGGCTTCCTCGATGTTTCTGCTAAGTAACTGAAAGGAAATCTACAATCTAATTTTTAGCGCCAAAATACAAATTGGCATGAATGTTGCTTCCTCCGTTGAGAGCCGGCGAAATTGCTTGCCAGGTAGGAGCGAAGCGATCGCTCGGCAAAATTGAAGGACTGGAATAAATGGGTTTGTTGAACTCCCACCGCCCACGATTGCAAGACCCATCTTGCCCTCCAAGGAACGGATAATCATGCATTTTTTGGCGGAGCACATCCTCACCGCGCTTGGCTATCGTCACGGGCCGATTTTCTATGGACGCAGGCGTCGCAACCGCACTCCTTTCAACAGTCTCGCAAGTACGAGTCCTGGCACGACAATAATCTTCTGCCGTTTGGGGTTAGCGGATTTGGCTACATGAGCCAGTGCAAGTTCTATAATGAGGCCGATTTTGATCGGTGTCTGACTAGAGTTGAAGCGGGCGATAAACCGATTTGGAAAGGTGTCGCACTGTCAGAGGACGATCTGATGCGCAGGACAGTAATGTTTGATTTGCGAAGCAGCGGAGTGTCGTCATCCCGCTTCGCAGGGGAATTTGGGGTGCCCTTCGAAGAATACTTTCCCCGCGAGCTTGAAATCTTGAAGGAGGCCGACCTGGTATTCATCTCTAACGACGGCGTACTTTCCCTGACTTCCGCCGGCATCATCAATTCAGGCGCTGTGTCTCTGCTGTTTTTCTCGGACCAGGTGCTTGACCGGGTAGCCCACAACGATAGCAGGATAGGGACAAGAAGACCGACCTCATGGAAAAGCACGATTACTCGCCAGCGGGACGGTACGGCTCAAGTGCGAAAATGCAAGCTGTCTTTCGGTGAAGTCGGGGGACCTCGTCAATGACCTTTACCTCGTCCTTTTCCATCCCAGATCGACCCGCCCATCAGGCGCGGGGGATATTTTCTCACCTGGTCGACAGCATTGACCGCAGCCAGGCAAAACGCCCGCTTGGGATTGTCAGCGATTTCGTCGCCGAGCATCTCCCGCACCATATTGCGCAGATCAAAGGGAATGAACGGCCAGATGAAGCGGTTAAGGAGCTTGGGCAGAGCATCAACGCGATGATACGGGGAACAGACTGTGAGGCGCAGCTAATAAATCTGCCCCAGTCCGACTTCGGAGTGGCTAAGACAGACATTCAGTATCTCGTCAATTGTGCTTATCAGATGTCCGCGTTTGCCGGCCTCAATCCCGTCGATGCGGAGTTGACGGTAGGAGAACCGTTGATGCGTATTGCACAACTAAGTCGTCAGCGGCAGCCTAGCATTGATGTCCTCTCCTATGAAGACATGATCCTCACCAACCCGGTGGAGAGCGATCCTCGCGTATATTGCCTCGGTTCAGCTGGGGTCGAGGAGCGCGATTTTTGCCTCGGCCATCAACTTATTGAGGGTGACTTACAGTCGGCAATAGGAGCTCTTCTTGAGTTGCGAGACACGGTCGCGGCAGATGCACGCAAGTGTCTATCGCTGTGCATGAAGTCGCTGGAGTCAGCCATTTATATTCTGGAACGTTTTTATGAACATATGTCGCACGATCTTTTCGAGCAATTTCGCATGTTCTACGGAAAGAACCCTTACAAGGATAGGCTTGGCCCAAGCGGTCGTTTCTCTGCCCGCATCGTGGCGGTCTCGGTTCTACTGATCGGCGAAGAGCTGTTGCGCCAGAAGCCGCAATTCTACAAGGATGTATATCGGTTGTCGGAATATTATCCTCAAAAATGCATTGGCGACGTATTTCGCTGGTTGTCGCCAGACAAGGTGCGAGCGAGAACCCAGCCAAGCTGGCTTGAAGGGAAAGCGCCCTTCCCTAAGCTCGCAACGGTCTCGTCCATCGTGGAGCGCCAGGGCAGCGAAATCCGAGAGCTGCACGCGTCCTGTGTTTGTGCGCTGGATCGGTTTACCCGGATGCATCGTCGTGCGGCCCTGAAATATACGGTAGGGCCGGGTCTCCCAATTGTTGGAGTTGATATGTCGGAAAGTATTGAGGCTGTGTTGTCGCAGCGACTGTTAGGGAGCGCACCAAAGCTAGAGGCGGCATTCTCCTCGGTCAAGCATAGCTCCGACATCAGGCGAAAATGGTCAATGTCTCAAGACGAAGTGGTCTTTCGCCGATTCGAGGTAGGAGATGCTGAAGATGTATGGCGGTTGCATCGAAGCGCATCCGACGCTGTTGGTGTACATGGGCCGGAAGGGGCATGGGAGGATGATTTACGCAATGTCGGCGACGTATATCTAGCCTCAGGCGGAGATTTTGTAGTTGCGCATATTGGCGGCCAACTCGTTGCTATGGGTGGACTGAAACCTGCCGAAGATTATGTTGCAGAGCTGAAGCGGATGCGGGTCGATCCCGCCTTTCAACAACGAGGGCTTGGAAGGAGAATACTTAGTGAATTGGAGCTGCGCGCCGTTGCGCTAGGTTTCAAGTGCATAATGCTCGACACAACAACCATCCAAGTCGGGGCTCAAAAGCTCTATGAGACGTCTGGCTATAGTCGCCGCGGTGAGGGGATGTTGCATGGGTATGCCGTGATTTTCTTCGAGAAGCGGCTCGCCAGCCAGGATGACTTGTTGATTTCTGCTGAGAAGCGACCCGGGAATTCAGACTGATGGGGTTGTCTAGGAGCGCTGCCGGCAGCCTGGGCGATAGCGCTTGGGGTCAGGTTGCGGGCGCACACAAAGCGCGGCCCTTTTCGGTGTTCCGATATCCATGGTCAACCCACCAGCGTTTGGGCAGTCAGGGCCAGGGGCCACTTCCCGAGCGACGATGCCGCCACAAAACTGCTCTATCTGATCTTGAACCGATCCGAGAAAGAATGCCGCCAAGTGACTGGTCCATGGCAAAGGTCCATTTCGCCGTATCTTCGGTGAGCGCTTCATCAGGGCCATGGCGGCAGGACGGCGAAAGCTGATCCAGAGCCTGAACGTCCGTCCCGTTCTTGACGGCGAGGGCGAGGAGACCAGCACGTTCGAAGTGCCCGCCGGCGGCCGGCGCTATCTCGCGCTCGGCATCCTCATCAAGCAAAAGCGCTTGGCAAAGAGCGAGCCAATCCCCTGCATCGTCGGCCGCGGGCAGGAGACCTCGGCCGAAGAGGATTCTCTTGCCGAAAACCTGCGACGCGCCGAGTTCGATCTTGGCGATCAGAGCGTCGAGATCGACCTGCGCTGAGCGGCGACCGGGTTGGCCGTGAGTGCTGCCGACGCATGGACCTTACGGGGGGGCAAATACGTTACGCGACATCCAGTGTGGTAGACGATCAAGAGTTCACCAGCGTCCTTGCCGTTGATATCGGCAACCACATCAGGGTCGTTCTGGTCGTAGGGCCGCGTGTCGATCGCCCAATTCCGCTTTGCGAACTCACGGATTGGGAACTTGGCTATCTCAGTGCGCGAAGCGCGATCGACGCGGGATTTGCGGTTGAATTCGACGCCGCGGATTCTTGAGACACCTTGAGGCATGTGTCGTCGACGATTCGTGCGACAAGGTCACGGTAGACAATCTCCGCCGCATCGAATGCTAGCCTACCCATCGACTACATCAGGCAAAGTATCTTCGACGACGCTCAAATTTCGATCGAAAGCCTCGGTGTCGGATGCGTGGGCTCGGAGAGAGCGCACCTTGTTGAGCATCGCCGCAACGGCTGCTTCTTTGTCGGGCGCTATGCTTGTTGTCACAGCTTTGGCCGCCAACGCGGAAAAATCTATGGCGGCATAAGCTGGCACACCTGCAGCGTCGGTTGCTTTCGGCCGTTCTTTTACGATTGTGCGCCGGCCCCGCGGCGGAGCCGTACGGCCGGCTTTTGCGGCGAATGTCGCGCCGCGCCGCAGGCGCGTCTGCAAGAGGCCTGAGCGGTACGCAGGTGCTGTCGGCACAATCGTCGGGAGCGCAGGAGATCGAACCGCCGCAGAAGAGTCCAACGCAGGGCTATTCGCGCACGAAGCGTCGATAGAGGCGGGCAGGGGCATGAACGCGCGTTTAGCGAGCTGTCCGTCCGCGAAATAGAAATTGCGCGTGCCGAGGATCGGCAACTCGCCACGCGGCAATATGATGACCTTGTTCTTGTCGAGCGTACGGATTTCGTCCGGCCGCATCAGGGGCCGCCGCACTTCCTTGCGGTGCTCCGAGCGCGTGTAATAAGTGTCGAACAACGTTGCCTTGGTGCGCGTCACGTCCTTTTGCACGTCCGACGTTTCGCCGAGCTGCTCGGAAACGTAGCGCAGATCGTCCGCGTCCTGCGCACCGAAAAAGATCTGCACGCGAGCGGCGTTGATGAGCGTTTTGCGCCCTTCCTGGCGATAGATCTCGTCTACAGCCTTCAGCGACTGCACGAAAAACCACATCGAAACACCGTTGCCGCCGAGCACGCTCGCCATTTCGGTCACGTTCTCGAGCTTGCCGAGGTTCTGGAACTCGTCGAGCAGCACAAGCACCGGACGCTCGTCCGCACGCGGCATGGTTTCCGACATGAAGTTCATCATCTGCGTAATCAGGACGTTGAACAACGGTCCAAGCGACGTAATCTGCTCGCGCCGCACGTCGAGATAAAGCGAAATCCGGTCGCGCTTCAGCTTGCGAATATCGAACGTGCTGCGCGACGTAGCTCGGATCAGGCGCTGGTTGAGAAAGGGGGCCATGCCGGTGCGTACGCCGGCGTAGATCCCGGAAAACTGCCGCTCAGACATCTCGAAATATGGCAGCAGGGTTTGCAGGGTGAAGTGCGAGCATTCGCGGCGGCGCTCCTCGCGCAGCGAGCCGATGAATTCGAGGAGCGGCTGCTCGGCACCGTTCATGATCTCGAGGATTGTGGCGAAGGTCTTCTTCTCGTTTGGGATCTCAGGCGATTCCATGACGAAGGACGCAATGCCGGTAAAAAGGAGGCGAGCGTCGTTGACCCAATATGGATCTGCGTTCGAAGGGGGGCGCGGAAACAGCGCCGCAGCGATGTTGCGAAGGTCGATGTCGCGCTGAGCTGAGTCCAGCGAGATGAAGTCCATCGGATTGTAGCATGCTGTATTGCCGTCCGGATCAGCCGGCGCGAAACGCACGACGCGGCTCATGGTTGAACGGTAACCGGCGGTCGCCGCATAGGTCTCGCCCCGCAGGTCGAGAACCACGAGCGAATGCGACCAGGTCAAGGCGTTCGGGATGATGAGAGACGTGCCTTTACCGGAGCGCGGCGGTCCTATGACGAAGCCGCCGACATCATCGCCATCAATCCACAATTTCTTGCCGCCGATCAGCTTGCGCTGCGTCAAGCGGATCTTGCCGGTGCGCTGATCGCGGCCGGGCGACAGAATTTCGGCAAGCCTGCCGCCAGCTCGACCGACGAAGACGCCGCCCACTTTCGTCAGGCCGGTTTTCGATACGTCGCTCATGGTCATGAATCGAGAGTCATTGCGCTTGCTGGGGCGCATGAGAAACAGGCTGACCAGGGGCGCAAGAAACCCTAATGCTCCCGCTGGAACGGCGTATTGTACCCGGCCAAGATCCCTCGCCATCGTGTCCGCCCAGGCCTGACGAACGACCGGCAACACATTGGCGTTCAGCTGGTCGAACAGGACGTGGGAGCCAGTCCGGTACCAATCAGTCGCGGCATAGCCGACCGTGAAGAGTAGGACGCCCAAGGCCATCGCCATGACGACCATGAAAATTGCTGTTGCGATTTTCTGCATGAATGGACCCGTTAGATTGTCTCCGCCTTGGTAAACTTGATCTCGCTGATGCCGCGCCGTCCGCCTTCGGTGCGGACCATCTGCACGACCACCGGAATCACCTCGCGCAGATAGTCGAGGATTTCGCCTCGTGAGAGGCCCGAACTGCCCTGCATGACCATCAGCGCCAGCCGCTCGTAGGCGGACCGGCCGGAATTGGCATGGACAGTCGTGAGCGAACCCGGGTGGCCGGTGTTGATCGCCTGGAGGAAGGCGAAGGTTTCAGCGCCGCGCAACTCACCCAGTAGCAGACGGTCGGGTCGCATGCGAAGCGAGGCCTCGAGCAGCTGTTGGGCGGAGACCTTGGCGAGGCCCTGGTCGCCCTTCGAAACTATCAGGGCGACGTTGTTGGGAGCCGGCAGCTTCAGCTCGCGGGTGTCTTCGATCGTGATGATCCGTTCATGGCCCGGGATCTCCTTCAAGAGCGCATTCAAAAACGTCGTCTTGCCAGTCGACGTACCGCCTGAAACGACGATGGAGACACGGTTGCGCACCGCGTATTGCAGGAAGTCCATCGGCGACGTGTCATGCAGCATTTCGACAAGTCGCTTTTCCTCGGTTGAAAGCGCCAGGCCGCTGCCCATAGTGGTGTTCTCGAAGGCGCCAAGATCCTCGTAGGCATCAAGGCTCATATCCATGATGACCTGCTTGCGGATCGAGATCGCTCCGCCCTCGGGGGCCGCGGGCGGCAAGATGCATTGGATGCGCTCACCCGAGGGCAGAGCTGCCGACAGGACCGGCTTTTCTTCGTTGATGACCTGATTTGTCGCCGAAGCGACGCCCGTTGAGATATGCCTAATCCAGCCGGGTGTGACCTCGCGCTTGACGACGTGCTCCATTTCCTTCGCGCCGAGGCGTTCGACGAACAATTCGCCGGGCCTGTTGATTGAAATCTCGGACACCGCGTCTTCGTTCAAATAGGACCATATCGGCTCCAGATGAGCGCGCAGGACCGGGGCTCTCGTCCAAGGGTCGGGGAGGGGATGGACGGCATTCATTTCACCGGGCTCCCATAGCCGGGATAGAAATGATCCTTCGGCGTGCCGTAGAGAGGCGTCGGATCGATCGCCGTCTTCGGCCGCCCGCCTGCCTTCAGGCGCGCCACTTCTTCCTGGACGGGATCCGCGTACAAGTCCGAGAAATCGAGATCTCGCCGCACCAGCACGACAATCGATGTGCCCTGGTCGACGTAGACTGTCGGGCCAATGTTCTGCGTGTCGCGAAACGCCTCTTGCGCGAGTTGCTGCAGGGCGGTCGATGATTTGTCGAAGGCGATGCCGCGGGCGTCGCGCTGCGAGCCATTGCCGCCATAAGTTACGGTCGTGGTCTCGCCGGTCACGGGATCGACCGTCGACACCTGGCGCTGTTGTCCATTCTGGCTGCTATCGGAAAGCGAGGACAGATATTCAGAGACACCGCCAACGACGGACAGCATGATGGCGTTGCCGTAACGTTCAACCCAATGCCTAGCGACCCGGCCGCCCATGCCACCGCGGCCGAGCGCGTCTGCGCCAGGCGACTTGATATCGACGGAAATGCCGTCCGAGCGGATGACCCTGCCCCAGACGATGAAAACACGCTTTTGACCGCGCGCAAGCCCCGAGCGGTATTCCCCGGTGAGGCGCGAGCCCTTCGGAATGAGGATCCGCCTGCCGTCGAGCGAGAAGACATCCTCACGCACGACTGCGCGCACGGCGCCGGGAAGGTCGGTGTTAACAGCGGTTTCCAAATAGCCGCGAATGATCGTTCCTTCGGGGATCAACGCGTCGGTACGCCGGAAGGCCCTGGCTTTGACGATGCCGGAAGAACTTGCCTCCGACTGCGCCAGGAATGCCTTGTCGGGATCACTGTCGGCGCCGGGGACCGGGACGATCTGACCGTCGGCCGCGATTTCGACCTGTGCCGCCTGGGCGCCGGCATCCGTCGAGCCGGTTTGATCATTCGTCACCATCTGCTTCGACCGCAGGCGTTCCCACACCGCTTTTTCATGCTCGGCGGCCTCTGCCTTACGGCGAGCCTCGTCCTCAGCCGCGGCCTTGCGGCGGGCTTCTTCCGCCTCGGCCTTGCGGCGAGCTTCCTCGGCCGCCATTTGCGCCTCCAGCGCCCGCCGCTGCGCATCGAGATCCGCGCCCTCCTGCACCGTCTGATCGACATTATCGGCTTGTTGCGTGCCGTTCTGGTCGGCGGCCGGTGGCGGCACCACGATCTGGTCGATCGTGCCGTCGGCAGGTTGCGGCGGTTCGTTCAACGCCGGCGGGCGAAACTCAGGCGGGTTGAAGTTTTCCTCGCCATCGCTGCGAAGATCGCGCGATACCGGCTCTCGAGGCCAGTTCAGCCATATCAGCGCGCCTACCAGCACCACGCCGAGGCTGACCAGGGCGATCCTGGCACCGACGCCCGCACCACGGCGAGCGACCGTCGGGCTACCATCCAGTTGGTTATAATCGATCTGGGACATCAGCGCCCTCCGCTGGATCCGAACAGGGTGGAACCGCGTGTCAGTTTCGTTGGACCGTAGACTTGCTCGACCGGATCGATGGCGTTGGGTCGCGACCAGTTGTAGAGGCAGAGCGTCTTGCCATCGGCTCGCAAGGTGAATTGCCGCGCGACCTTGTCGATGACTGTGTATTTGCCCTGCGTGCGAACGTTGACCAGCGCCTCATGGCGCTTGTCGTCGACAACGAAAATAGCCGGAATGTCGCCCTTGAACTCCAAAAACACCTTGGTGCCGTCGTCGAATACGGTGCGCGGCTTCAGGCTGTCGTCGCCCTTGTAGGCATAGTCGTAGTTGAGATCGGCATAATTCAGATCCTTCAAATCCGGATCGGCGGCGCTCTCTTTGGCCTGTGAGAGCAGGCGCGCGTTGATATCCTCGTCCGGGTATTTGAACCGGACCTGGAACGATGCCCGGTCGCGGCTATTGTCGGTTGCCTGCAGCAGCAAGGAATAGACGCGCCGGTTGGTGACCACGTTGACATTGGTCCACGCATCGCGCTCCAGCGGCTTGACGAACAGAAATCGCGATCCGCGTTTGGGGATGATCGACCAGCCTTTCGTGTCGCCAGCCGACACGGTCTCGATGACTTCGGTCGGGCTGAGCTCGACCATCGTCGAAATGCCAAGAGCGGCGCGCACCGACGTCACGTCGTCATTGTTGAAGGTGACATATCGGATGCGGCCGTCGCGGGCCGCCGCGCCGTGGATCGTGCCGAGCAGAAGGGCGGCCGACAGAGTGAGGCTCACGCGCCATCTCATTGCAGGCTTCCTGCAGCCGGCGCCGATTCCTGGTCGCGGCGGTAGTCCGTAACCTGAAATCCCAACGGGTTGTCGAAACGCCATTCGTTCTTGAGCGGCGTTGAAGTGTAGCGGAATTTTATGACCGCCACCCAATTGTCGGCGGTGGACGAATTGTCCCGCCGCGTCGTCGTGGCAAAGCGTACAGAGGCTGTGTTGCGATTGAGCAGGGAAACCGACTTGATCTCGACCGAGATGGTGACATTGCGGCCAAAAATCTTGTCCAGGGATTGCGGATTTGCAGGCGTGTACAGCCATGTCAAATCCTTGGACGCGGCTTCGGTGGAGTAGAGTTGCGCCAGGTCGTAATTCTGTTTCAGTTCACGGGAATCGTAGGTTTCGCGGGCCCTGATGTAGCGCACCAGATTGGCCGCCGTGACGGCCTCGTTCTGGGACAAATCTCCAGGCTTCAGCGCGCGCATGATCTCGAGGTAGCCGGTCGATTTGTCGACCTCGACAACATACGGTTCAAACTGCCGGAGCGGCAGGATCAGCACGAGCGCCAGCAGCGACAGCACCGCAACCAGTCCGGAAACGCCACTGACGATCCATGCCAATGTACGCGATCGACGCATTGACCTGTGCGTGTCGTCTTCCCAGGTCGCGCCCGCCCTGTAATAGTGCTTGTCGACGAGTTCGCTGCTGCTGTCAGCAACCGTTTCCACTGGATTTGACACTCTCTTTTGCCTCGTTTGCGCGACGCATCCTGATCCACGCCGCGATCGGTGATCGTTCTTGTGTCCTAGGCCAGAGGCCTGGAGTTATCGCGCGCACCTTGCTGGATGGCGGACCGGGTTGCGGCATCCGCCCTGGCTGCTCGCGAAGATCGAAAACTGTTTGCCGCGAGCTGCCGGGCGCCTCGAGCGGCGCGGCCGGCGGCCCATCGTGCGCCGGAGTAGCGCACGGCGTTGCTGCCGAAGTTTCTATACGGATTGTATGCTCCCACAGTGCTGAGATACCCGCCGCCATTCAGGATCGAAGCAATCGAGGGTATCTGCATGAGAACGTAGATCCCAATAATCGTCACCAGCACAAGCGGCAGCACCAGTGACATTTTGCTGTCCATGGTCGCTCCGCCGGACGTGGCGGTGTTCAGCGCCGCGTTGACGAGCGAGAAGTAGAAACCCAGAAAGCCGTAGATCAGGATCTGCTGGATCATCAGAAAGGTGGTCAG
The DNA here is from genome assembly GCF_040320645.1 of Mesorhizobium sp. M0633. Taxonomy (NCBI): domain Bacteria; kingdom Pseudomonadati; phylum Pseudomonadota; class Alphaproteobacteria; order Hyphomicrobiales; family Phyllobacteriaceae; genus Mesorhizobium; species Mesorhizobium sp. M0633. The sequence continues at coordinate 57,822 of NZ_JAMYQC010000033.1, read as the reverse complement.
CGAAAGGAAGCCTTCGCTCATGCGCGAGGACCATCGGTAAAGCCAAAGAATGATCCATATCGGCGCCAAGGCCAGTGTGATGAACAACATCACTTTGGCGGCGATGATCGCCGCAATGGCGAGCGCTGCGAAGATGATGGCCGACAGCAGAACGAGCAGAGACAAGAGCGCGCCAAAAATGTCATAGAAGGATCCGCTGTAGACCTGATTGGCGACGTCCTGGGCCCCTTGGTAGAGGTTGTCGATCAGCGCTGGAATTGCCGCCTGGTCGCTAAGCTGATTGCCGGTGGCCCGCGACACGGCGCCGACGATCACTTTACCGACCTCGTCGGGAATGCTTTGCACGAGCTGATAGATCGTCGCGGAAAATGTGCCCCATCCGGTCAGCAGCAGATAGATGATGACGGCGCGGCCAAGGCGATAGGCCGCTTCGATTGGCGAAATCGACTCTCGCCCGCTCAGGATGGAATAGCCCCACCACACGATATAGAGGGTCAGCATCAGGGTGAAGACGTTGCCCATCGCATTGCCCAACTGCATATAGACGGTGCGAACGAAGTCCTCGCCGATGTTGTCAATGCCACTGAGAATGCTTTCGGCAAGACCGTTCATGGATCCTGGTCAACGATGCTGGCAAACGCCGTTGAATTGACCGGCTTCAGCGCGCCACATTCGTCGGCGTGGGCATACGCCAAAGGCCCGCACGGCGCTTTCAGTTCGCGATTTGCGCATCCGAAAAGCCCCGCGCCGAGCCCAATTACAAGGCATATGCGCACCACCCGCCTCGACAAGTGCTAACCTCCGCTCTTGCCAAAGTCCGCGAACGGATTGACGTTGCGCGGCGTCATCATCTTCTGCACCTGGCTCTGGCGAAGAAGATCTCCCTTCAGCTTCTCATTCAAGGCGGCGACCGCACCGTTCTGGACGCCGATCAGTTCGTTGACCGCGCGCGCGTTTTCCAGCTGCATTCGTGTGTTCTGGTCCACCGAACCCTTGACGTCCTGCGACTGCCCGATCTGCCCGCTCGCGGACTGCAATGACTGTTGGCGCTGGGTCACGCCCTGCGAGGCCTGCGAGGTCAACGCGCTTAGCAGCGAGGCCACGTTGACGCTCCCGCCATAGGCGGTGTTGACGGCGCTCGTCTCTTTGCGGGCAATCTGCTGGAGCTGCTTGACCAGCTGGAGCCCGTTGATGACGGCGCCGGCGATTTTCTGGATTTCGGGTGACAGGCCCCCAAACGAAAGCGCACCGCCGTTCAGGATCGATCCGAACGACGGAGCCTGGGCAATCGACATGTTGCCGCCGAGGCCCATTTGTCCGATTCCAAGCGAACCGTCACGACTGCCGCTGAGAGCCTGCAGGATCTCCTCGCTCTTTTTCAAAATATCCTTGTTGGAATCCATGATGGAGTTGGTGTTCTCCGCATTCTTGCGGGCGACATCGAGATTGGCGCCATCGATGACGGCAATCTGTGCGTGGGCCGTGCTTGCCCAAAGCGTCAGACTGGCGGCAATTGCGAATTTCTTCATGTCAGCCTCCTATTGCTGTAGTGAATCGATGACGCTGGCAGCACCAGCAGGATCACTGGTGATGATCATTGAGCGGCTATCGGCCGAGCTTGCCCCGGCGTTCTCAAGTGCACATGGTAACCACCGGCCGCGATCGATCTTCAACCGTTCCAGTTCGGCGGGATCACAAGAGAACGGGTTTGGAGAGCCACTCTTCGGCTGTTGCACCAGTTTGGCCGACTGCGATGCCTGAACGTTCTGCAACGACAGAAGTTGGGCCAGCAACGATGTGAAGTCCCCCGCCTGGGCGAGGTACTGGTTGGTGACATCGGCGTTGATCCCCCGAGCCGACGAGTTCAGCTCCCAAGCGTCCTTGTATTCGGTCACCTGGCCAACATTGCCCGCCAGCGCGTCGATCGCCGCATTGTTGGCGCCTATCTGCGATGAGCTTGCATCAAGGCCGCCAGCCGCCTTCCTCACTGTGCCCATGGCCGCGTCCTGAGCCGTGCCGCCTGCGCCTTCGGCCGTTACGATCGAGAACGGTGGCGGCGCGGCGGCCGGAGCCTTGCCGCTCAACACATAGTCGTTGAAGTAGCTGTTCCAACGGCCGACACCGCCGGCCCATTGGTTCTGCTCCCCTGCGTTCGATCCGTTGTAGAAGGAGGCGAGACAGCTGTAATTCGTCGCCCCGCATTGCTTCACGCCCATTCCGAGATATTTGACACCGCCTTCGACATTCTGCTCGTTCACGTCGCGGTCCAGTCCCATGGACTTGCCGGTGCCCTTGGTCAGCTGCATGACGCCTTTGACGCCGGTGTGGCTCCCGGCGCATGTGTCGAAGCGCGATTCCTGATAGGCAACGGAAAGCGCCAGGCCTTCGGGCACGCCGTACTTTTGCGCATAGTAGCGGATCAGCTTTACGTTGCCGGCGTCGCGCTGCAACGCGTCGGCCGGCGACCGGCGAAACATCTGTGAGCGGTATTTGTTGGAATAGGTGCAGACGACGCTTTTCTTCTTCTCGGTTTCGTCCTTCTTGGCCTCATCCGACTTCGTGCTGTGCTCCTCGTCCTCTTGCCGCTTGTCGAGGTTCGGCCCGTCGATTACCGCGATCTGAGCGATAGCCACGCTCATGCTTTCCGCCGTCGCGAGAGCCACGGCCAGACAAGCGCTGCTAAGCCGCTTCGTCATGCTCGTTCTCCCATCCGCAGAAGTATGGCAGCCACGCCTCCGGCTCGTCGCCGAAGGTCTCCCGGAGCCGTGCGCATTCCTTGCTGTTGGCTTCGTTCGAGGACAAGACCTTGATAAGATCGGGCATCGCCGACAAATCAAGCTTGGCTACGATCGAGTCGCTGTCGTGCTTGACGAGAAAGGTGCGTGTTTCCTTCGCGGTTCGGCGCACGAACTCGAATTCCTTCGCCGTCAGCGAGAAGCGTTCCATGTAGGACTCCTTGCTCGCCTTCGGGTTGGGGAAGAAAATGTTGGTCTTCGTTTGCTCGATCAGCGACGACGAGATGGAGGAATTGACGACGTCTTCCGCCGTCTGCGTGCCAAAGCCGACAACGCCGTTCCGGCGACGAATGGTCTTCAGCGTCTCGTTGATGAAGGCGGCGAAAACCTCGTCGTCCAACAGCTTCCAGCCTTCATCGAGGAAGAGCATGATCGGCGAGCCGTCGATGACGTCCTCAAGACGATGGAAGATGTAGAGCAACGCGGCCGAGCGCAGCTTTCGGTCACCCAGGATCCTGGTCATGTCGAACCCGACAACCGGCTTCGAAAAATCGACCAGATCGATCGGATTGTTGAAAAGCCAGCCCTTGTCCCTTGGGTCAAGCCAAGGCTGTATCCGCGCGGCCAGATCATTCATGCCAGGCATGAGCGAGCCCCGCAGCACTTCCGGCAGCAGGTCGAAGGTCCGCTGTTTGCGCGGGATCTTGTAGATCATGTCGACGGCGGCGTTGATGACGCGCATCTCCGCCACGTCCAGCGCACCGCCTTCCGGCGTTAGAATGTAGATGAGCAGATCTTCCAGAAAAGAACGGTTTTCTGCCGTGTCCTCGAGCTGCAGTGGCGCGAATCCGGTCGGCTGAGAAGGTTCCATCACCTCGTAGCGACCGCCGAGCGCCCGAACGAAAATTTCAGCGCCGCGCATATAGTCGAAATAAACACATCGGGGCCGCGGCATGATGCGCATGGCCTGCGCCATCAGGAACGACAGCACCACGGTCTTGCCCGAGCCCGTCGGGCCGAACACCGTGAAGTGCCCGACATCGTGAACGTGGAAATTGAAGTAGTAGGCCGTCTTGCTGGTCGTTTCGAGCAAAGCGATGGGCCGTTTCCAATGCAGCCGCTCACGTTGGCCCGACGGGAAATTGTGTGCTGAAAAAAGGCCGGCGAAATTGAGGGACGAGATCAACGCACGTCGCGCGATGTAGCTGAAATTTCCCGGCAATTGCGCCCAAAAGGCCAGTTCCGTGTTCAATGTCTCGCGAACCGGCACGATCGACATGCGCGAAAGCTCGGCCGTAATGTCGGATAGCGCACGGTTGAGCCCTGTCATGTCCGGTGCCAACGCCATGACGCTCATGTGATGTTGTCCGAAGACGACTTCGCCGCCGGCCAGCTTGTCGGCGCCGTCGTGGACGGACTCCTCGACCGTCGTGCCCGCCTCGTCTGAACCCTCAACCTGGTTCGCGATCGTGTTGATCCTGCGCATCGCCGTTACACGATCTTCGATCGCAAAACTCTGCGTCAGCACAAACTCATGTGGCAGGCGCAAGAGGCCGTCCAATGAGCCCGGAGCGGTGAACGGAGGGTATTCCTTGATCGACACCATGGCGCCGAGCTTACCTTCGTCCGGCCCGCGAAGTTCCAGCGCGGACTTGCCGAAAAACAGCTGTCGTGTCGCCAGCACATCGCCAAGGGACATGCGCGGCAAAGGCATTTCCACGTCGACGCCGCCGGCGAGGATCTTCGCCAAAAATTCCGCCGGCTCGGAAAAGAAGCTGTCGCGGCGGTTCACGACACCGAGAAGACGTCCCCCATAAGCGGTGAAGTCCTTGACGACCCCGTCGAGAACGTCATGCAGTTCGACTATTGCCTCTTCGCGGGTTTCTTCGCCTGCGGTACTGATGCGGAACGCATTGAGCGCCTTGTCCACCCAGCCGACACGGCCGACCATTGGGCGGCGTATGACCGTCAGATACGCCTCGTTGACGAAAAGATTTTTCGCCCCAAGCTCATCCATGTAGCGGGCGTCGAGCTCGGCCACGAAAGGATTGTCAAAGTCGCCTTCGATCTCCGGCGTCACATGGCGGCGGATGATCGTTGTGTAGACCGCAAAGCGAGAGGTCGAGAGATTGCGGAACGTCGTGTTGCGGTTGAACATGCGGCCGTTCAACTCGGCCTGGTCCATCGTCTGGAAGGGCAGGCCACTGAGCTGGATGACGCCGACCAGAAAGCCGCTCTTCGTCACGATCAGATTGTCATCGACATGGCGAAGGTAGGGGATGTGCATCGCCGCGGGCTTTTCGCGGCGGCGCTCACGGCCAAATTTCAGGTCGGCATCGAGGCTCATGGCGAATAGCTCCTCGCGCCCCAAAAAGTAAGGTTCGCCACCGCTCCGCGTTTGGAGACGCGCCGCTCGAAAATATGGAACATGTAGGGGTCGCGCTGGCACAGATATGCGCTGACCAGATGCACCACGCCGAACACGCCAAGGCCGAGCATGAAGCTGCTCGTGGCGATAAAGCCGATCACCGCCAGGATGCCGTTCAGAGCAAAAACCTCATAGCGCACCCCCCATTTCATTGGGGGACGTGTCAGTGGCAGGCTGACCGGCTCGACATAGACTTCCTCGTCATCCATGTCTCAGCTGCCTCCCGCGGTCGCACGAACCGCATCGACCAGCTGGGCAGCGCCGAAGATCAGAGCGATGCCAATGATGATGGAGAAAGCCATCATCCACGCGAGCCGGCCCGTCATGGCGAGGAAGCCGAGAAAACAGACCGCGATGATGGCGAATGAACGCGCTATGTTGCCCTGCAGAACTCCGACGAACCACTCCAGCACATTTTCGACTGGCGCCGCCGACTGGGCATACGCAGTGGCTGGCGCGAGAGCTATTCCGACCGCCGAGGCCAAGGCCAGTTTCAGGGCAAATCTGCCCGCTTTCCTGTATTCCACCCATGGCTCCTTTCAGTTGCCGAAATCCATGACATGACCATCCTGCCAAGCGTCCTCGCTTGCTGGCGAAGCGGCCGCGAGCGTCTCGGTTTTGGTCAGGGCGGACTTCTTCACCACGCCGCCGAACTTCCAGCGGTTCAGTATTTTCACGATGTATTCCGCCGTCTCCGGATTCACCGGAATGCCCTGCGCCTTGTAGACGCTGTTGGGCCCGGCGTTGTAAGCCGCCAGCATCAGCAGCGGATCCCGGAACTCGTCATAGAGTGACTTCAGATAGCGAAGGGCAGCCCGGACATTTGCCTGTGTATCGCAACGGTCGCTCACCCCAAGATCAGCCGCCGTGCCCGGCATCAATTGCATGATCCCCAGGGCCCCGGCCTTAGACGGACCCTGACTGGCGCCGAGATCGCTTTCGGCCCATGCAATCGCCTCGGCCAGATCGGTGTCGAACCCTTCCTCTTGCGCGATTGAATGCACAAGTCGGGAGACGTCAGCCCGATTTCCGGCTTTACACGCCCCCGGCCTATTCGCCTCGGCTGCGGTAACGGCTTCTGCCGGCGTTGCAAAGGCAACGGCTACGCGGTCTGATGCCATGTCCTGGCCGTGCGCTTGCAACGGCATCGTGGCGCCAAAGAGGGTGAGCAGAAGAGCGAATCGGGTGTTCATACTGTCGCCAAAATTTAACACTTTACTATGGCTACACGAAGCCCTAGTAAAGTGTCAACACTGTATGTAATCGCAAGGACGGATTTCGATGAAACAGACGGCCCTTTGCATGGTTTTGCTGCTTCAGGGCACCGCGGCTTATGCTGCCGGCGCCGACGCTCCGAGCGCCTTCGCGCAGCCGTCGGATCACTACCTGCTCCGGTTTGCGAAGCCGGGCGAGAAGGTGTTCGTCTATGAACGCTACGATGCAAAAGGCGCGCTCTTTCAGCGCGATGCGGCGGCCCTCATCTCGCCGGTTAAGGTGCCGTCCGCGACCGAGCGCGTCATCAACGGCGTGACGTATCGACTGCGCGGCCTTGCGGCCTGCCCCAAACCGAAGATTGCGTACAAGACGCAGCAATGGGACTGCACGAAGGCCGCGCAGGACTATGAAGAGGCAATCTACAACGATCGTGCATCTGTCGTGCTTTGCAAAACGCTTGTGCTGCAAAGCAAGAAGGGTGAACCCGACGCCGTGTCGTGTTTCTCTCTCGTGGGTGCGGGAAATGCAAACGACCCGTACAACGTCGCCTACGACGATGACGAAATGGTTTTTTTCGACATGGCGGCGATCGGGCGTAACAAGGACGGCAAGTCGCTGCGCCCCGATCTCGAGCATTCCGCCGACCTCGGTGGACAGTTCCAGGAATGAAGCAGGCGAGCTTCGCAGTGCTGGCCGCATTTGGTTTGTGCGCATCGGCACAGGCCCAGGATGCATCGGAGTCTGCCGTGCCAACGCCGTTCGCGGTATCGAAATCGGCTCAACTGCTGACTGGAGATACCTGGCGTGACGGAGATCACCTTTTCCGCCTCTATGGCGTCCAGTCATGTCTTCGAGGCACATCAGCCGAAGAGCCAAATGGGAACAAAATCGATTGCGGGAACACCTCGCTGGCGCACCTTGCTGCGCTGTTCGATAGCGCGGCGGTTACATGCCAGCCAATCGGCTACGCCCTGGACAAGGCGGTTTTTGTCGTGTGCGGTGCGCAGCTGAATGGCGACACAATCGACGTCGGCACGGCGCTCATAGCGATCGGATACGCGTTTGCCGCAACAACAGCAAACGGCAAAGCCGTCAATGAGAACTACCTGATCGCGGAAATCAACGCTAAGATGAAACGTGCGGGTTTGTGGGGCACAACGTTTGAGCATCCTGTGCAACTGCTGCTGAGCCAAGTATCGAAGAGACAACAATGAAGCATGACGATGAAGCGCACAGATATTACTATCCAGTGGAAGGTCGCACCGACGGCGCCATTGGCGATGCTATCGCTCTCATCGCGATCATCTTGGTGCCGGCAGGCCTCTATGCGGCCTGGAATACCGTGGCCTCATGGATTTCCGCGCTTTTCTCTTAGGACTGCAGTTTCGTGAAAGAATCGAGCAACGCGCGCAAATCGTCGACATCAATCTCGCACCAGCCATGGGCCGTCAGCCGTTGGAAGTAGGCAGCCTTCATTTTCATTTCTGCGATAGTGATTACCGGGGCAATCGCAGCACGCCTTCGCAGTGCGGCCTCCTCCGCCATGACCGCGTCCAGCCTCTGACCCACCAAGATCGCGTCCGTACCCTCGGCCTCCATCGCTCGCTTGCCGAGACGTTCAAGCTCTGCAATGCTCCGACGATGTTCCGCAATCAGTTTCGCGACGCCTTCAGCCGCTACCACCTGTCCGTTGCTACAGACCAATTGAATAGACATCGACCGGCTCCACGTAACTGACTTGGGGAGGCGAGAAAATAGGGATGGGTTCATCCCTCTGCTTCTCGGGCTCCCGAAGCCCTGGCTTCCCCTGCCTTTCGCTCATGCGAGCACACTCCGCCCTGCCATCAGACAAAACGTTTCAGATTCTATGCCGAAATTGCCTATCCCGAATTTGACCTTGGCGCCTTGACTGACCTCTCTCCCGGCCGGCTAAAATCGAGTTGACAAAACCGTTGATTGAGGACGAAGGCACGATAAAATACGAAGCCTAGCGAAATGGAACGAAACTAGAGCCCGTAAGTCATTGTTTTCGAACGGAAAGTTATTTCTCCCTCCGCCGAGAGACGGGAGTGATTTCAAAGAATTATTCAAACGACTGGCGGCGGCGGGTGCGGGTCGGCCGTTAGGCAAAGACGGGTTTCCTGCAGGCCCATGGACGCCCGAGCTTCTTGCAGAGGCGATTTCACAGATTGATTCCAATCAGGTTGGGGTCGATCTGCGAACGGTGCAGCTTTGGTTTCAGGAGAACGAGAAGGGGATTAGCACTACCAACATTCGTTGGCTGGCGAGGATTTTTGGATGCGATGATCCGATCGCAACTAGCGAATGGCAGATGGAGCTTAGTGCGGCGCAATCGCGCTTATCGGCCAAGAGACGAGAATGGAAGAGAGCCGGAAGCAGCGTTGCACAGGAGACTCCAGATACGGCACTGACTGGGACTTTCGATGACAAGACAGACTCGCCGGCAGAGCTGACACGGGATACTGACGCCAAGGGGCCCAGGCGGCGTTTTAGTTTGGCGAGGAAATCGGAGGCGTTTTTTAGTTACGGATCTCCCCTGAATTTACCGGCGTCAGTGTTTGCCGGCATGACCGCCCTCGGCTTTTTGTCGTACATCATTGGTATCCACAACGTCACCTACGAGCGAGCGGACGGGCTCGTTAAGCAGGTTGGATTTCTTTGGGCCGCAAATTGGACACTCGACTTTATGGTGTTCTTACCGCTGTTTTTCTTCTTCGTTATAGAGTTGCTGGTCTTCTGGAAAAGTGAGGGGCGCAGAAAGCTTGCAGTGCAGGGCGATCAGGTGGAAAGCGACGACGCCTGGTTGCACAACGTTGACGCTTCCTCGTACACCTATTGGTCGGTTTTTTTGATTTGCTTGCTGTTCGCGGGTCTTTTTCAATGGATCGGCGTGTCCCTGATCCCGTTGATGAAGGGCGGTGGCAACTATGCTGTGGATTGGGGAAAAATAGCTCTTGTGCGTCCTGAGGTCATATCTGTCCCAGAAACAATCGTTTTTACGGGGATCGCTTACCTATACATGTGCCTGGTGTTTTATCTTTTCTTCGCAGGTCTCATTTTGGTCTATACGGTTGTTCATGATCTTTGGAGAATTGGAGACAGATTGAAGAAGCTCTCGTATGTTGATCATCAGCAAGAGCTCAATGAAGCCGGCCTCACAGTGATGCGTGGGGTTTTTCGGTGTACTGTTTTGGGGGTTCTGGTCGCCATATGGATGAAGGTCCAAAGCTCTTATCTGGCGTCCAGTGGTGAGAATATTGTGGCGTGGTTGGTCGGCGATATGTCTTCGATGTTCCAAGGTCGCGATCATGTGAGCACCGGGTTCCGCTATCGTATGCCGACGCATTACAGCAGCCTTCTTATCGTTATTTCGACCTGTTTTGTATTTCTGTATGGCTCCATCCGATTAGGTGTCGGAGGTCGATTTGATGCGGCTTTGTGGAAGATGTCGGCGGTCGTGGCGTTACTTGTTGTCAGCTATTTGTTGATCGACGCGTTTGCCGGCTTTTCGACCCTGCTGGCCATTTCAGTGCTAGTCGCACTATACGGCCTGTTCGATCCAGGGTTGGGGCGATGGCGAGGGAGTAAGTTAGGAAACAATCAGAGTGTATCATAGTTGGCTTGATGGTTGGGACGAACGCCGGGCCCTTCGCGGTGAGGAAGGGAAGAAACCAACGGATTTCGTCCTTGACGCGGAACGCGCCTTTCCAGGTGCGAAGAAGATGACAAGTATCGAGGAATTCTGTGCCCTTGCGGACCAAGCCGTAATTGATCCAGCCTTTTTCGATGAGCCGAGTGTGAGTGATCAGGGTTTTGAAAGGCTAGATGGGTGGCTCAAATTTCCATCGGACATTTCTACTGATATCGAACAAAACAATGTCGTCTCAGCGAAAATCACAGAAAGCGGGGCGTTCGATCAGGCGATGGTGATTTTTCACCATTGGAATGCAAGCGCCCGGAATCGTCAGATTGCCAACTTTTTCTCGCAGCGTGGCATCACGGTTGTCGAGATTGCTATGCCTTATCACTTAGAACGCAGCCGTCCCGGCTCCGTGCACGCCGATTATATGCTTAGCCCTAATCTCGGTCGAACGATCCAATCTGTAAGGCAGGCAGTGTTGGATGGGCGAAAACTCATACGATGGTTGAAGAGCGAAGGCTATCGAGAGATTTCGGTTCTCGGTATGAGCTTAGGCTCGTGGGTTGCGGGGCTGGTCGCGGCGCACGACTCGGCTGTGTCAAAAGCCTCGCTGTTTCTGACGGCGGGGAGTCTAGCGGATATGGTTTGGACGGGTCGCGCGACACGACTGATACGTGATGGCATTGAGCCTGAGATTGAGCTGACCGATCTCAGAAGGGCCTGGGGTCCGCTTAACTTGGAGAATTACGCACTTTGTTTGGCACGGCCTGATCTCGATCTTCACGTTGTGTTGGCTAAGAGAGACAAAGTGGTGTTGCCAGAACTATCGGAGAGGTTCATGCGGAGGCTGAAGGATGCCGGTGCTAGGCCAAGTATTTTGGAGTTAAACTGTGGTCACTATTCGCTCGCCATGCCGCCTTACATTTTGTGGGCCGGTTTGAGCTTGAAGCGGTTTCTGTCGTGTGCTGACAAGTCGGCCCGGCGAGCATGAGTGTGGCGTTGGCCGGTCAGTTCACCAGAAAATTCTCTGTTAGGCGTGCCTGCGCGTCCGGCTGCAGCCAATAACACGTAGATCAGGTTGGTGGGACCTTATCCCAAAATAGGAACGTCCGTGGATCAAGCTTCAACGCCTTCGCGATCGCGGCAATCGTGTCCACGCTGATGTTGCCGCTCGCGCGCTCCAGTTTCATGAATGTCGCCTCCGCCACGCCGATCAGCTTCGCCATCTCATAGCGGAGCATATTGCGTCGTTGCCGCTCCATGTCGATGATGTGTGCAAGGCGCTTGCGGATAGCCGTTTCGTCCAGCTGATGCGCCCATTCGGGGAGTTTTTTCCCGCCGGAGAGCAGTTCTGCGACAGACACTTGCAGGCCGTTTGCCATGATCTGCAGCGTCGTCAATGTGACATTATTTTTCTGCCGAACGGTCTGGATGTAAGTTCTGTAAGCGAGCCCTTCGCCTTCAGGGGTGCGGAACAGCTCGGCCATGTGCATATGGGATAGGCCACGCTTGGCTCTCTCCCGCTCCAGCACGGTCGCAATGTTGACGCGCAAGGGGTTGTCGACCGCGCCCGCATCGTCTCGTTTCATAAATCGATGTAATCGCACAAACCTGCCTTCTTGATTTGTCCTTTTTCGCGCGAGCGATCCATAGTAAAGTGTCAAAATCGCAACGAGGAAAAGGCTATGACCATGCTGAAACATTTCTTGGTGAGTGCCGCCGCCGTCGCGGGCGCCGCGGCTCTCCCATCCCAATCACAGGCATCGGAATGGGGCTGTCAGGTGCTCCTCTGTCTGTCCGGTGATTGGCAGGGCACTCCTTCTTGCCACCCGCCAATCTACAAGTTGATTGCGGCGATGGAAGCCCCGGGTTTTAACTGGCCGACCTGTCCGCAAGCCAACTCCAGCGCCGCGAAATTTGAGAAGTATGAGGATTGTCCGCTTGGCTGGCAAGCAGTTGGTGCCAACTCCGACCGGCCCGGAATGGGGCAAGAACGGAACATCTGCCGCATCAGCTCCGACAGACTCACGTTACCCGTCGTTCTCATAGTGGACAGGAGAAGCGCCTTGAACACTACAAACCTCCACGCGAGCCGTGCATACTTGGAATAACTGAGAAATATTTACTTTTACTGATGAAAGTCGCATAATCTATCTTATGGAACTTCGATTTCGTTAAACTGAAGCACTACACAAATCTGAACGACCTGCCGTGATGTGGTGCGTGATGGCCCGCGGCCGGGCGCAATCCCGAAGCTGTACGCGAAAATCTCGTGGCGCCAACGATGCTGTCTATGGAATCGCGTCAAATCACCAGTACATACATCGGCTATTTGAGGTTCGCCTCAAGCTTTTCATCCCCAAAAGAATTGCCTCCCAGGTGCGGCTCGATAACCGAAGCTTGGCGATCCTATTCCACATCCGAGATACCTCCTCAGAACATGATCGATAATAGTGTTGCAGGCGCGCAACCGCAATTGCTTAACCGCGATCACCTCCGAGAGCGCTCCGAGGATTGCTCATCCCGACGACGTACGTGGCGAGGATCGACCCGCCTGCGCCAATTCGGACGAGCGTGTATCCGGCGCAATCCTGAACCGATCGTGAGCTGAAGCTGCTGGAGGGAGCCCTTCCAACTCGTCACTGACCCCAGACCGATCCTGGCAGCGCGTTGAGCGGGATTTTCAGATAATGCAGGCCATTTTCCTCGACCTGAGGCAGCTCTCCTCCGCGAATATTGACCTGGAGGGCATGCAACATGAGCCTTGGCATCGGCAATGCCCTGTCTCGCGCCTCTCGAAGCCTGATGAACGCACTCCGAGATTGTTACGGCCTTGCCGCCTATCTGGCCGAAGCGGGACATGACCCTATGCTTTGGTCGCCTTCCGGAGAACGCACCAAGGCGCTGGCCGCCGGTGGATTGCTGAAGGCTACCGGAGCTATCAAGGCAACGACTAAGGTGCGCATCGCCAAGGATTGCGAAGACGCCATTGCCGAGCCGACGTCGTCATAATCGCGTTGCCGGCTTGCGGGCACAAGATGGTGATGGACGCTGCCACTCCTTATCTAAGGGACGGAACGCCGGTTATCATCAGCTCGCACAGTTCCTTTGGGGCACTGTATCTCTCCAAGCGGCTTGCGGAGCAGAAGGTTAGCCTGCCGATCGTCGTCTGGGGTACCACGCTCGTGACCGGGCAACAGCGCGGGCCAGCCGAAATCGATGTTGCAACCGTTCGCCAGAAACTGGATGTCGCGACGCTGCCTTTCAGTGCTCAGGAGCAAGGGTTCGAGCTTTGCACGAGCTTGTTCGGCGATCGTTTCGTCAAGCGTGACGGTTTGCTTGCTATCGCGCTCAGCAACCTCAATCCGCAGAACCATCTCGGGATCGCTCTTCTTAATCTCACACGCATGGAGAAGGGAGAACAGTGGAGCCAGGCCGGAAACGTCACCCCGGCTGTCGGCCGCTTTATCGAGGCTCTGGACGCGGAACGATTGGCGATCGCCGCCCGTTTTGGAATTGCCGTGCGCACAGTTGAAGAGCATTTTTCATCTCGTTTCACGTCCCCATGGCCACCGTTTCGGAAATGAATCAGGAGATGGATCGCCAAGGCCGCGGCGGCTTCGGCCCGTCAACCATCGAAAGCCGCTATATTCTCGAGGACGTTCCGTTCGGGCTGCTGCCGACCGTTTTGTTGGGGAAGATCAGCGGAAATTCAGCGATTCTCCATGAATCTGGAATTGCCATATTCTCGGCGGCTTACGGTCGCGATCTTAAGGGAGATAATGATATTCTTCCCGCGCTGGGCTTCGAGGGAATGGCAAAAGCGGACCTCGAAAATCTTTGCCGTAAGGGATTTTAACAAGTTTCCACAGTGGACTGGGACATAGGCCAAGTGCCCGAAAAACCATCGGGGCTGCTTGCCGGCGAGCACGACATGCAGGTTCCTCGGCGAGCACCGGGAGATGTCTCTAGGAACTCAGCACGAGATCAAATGGTCCTGCCCGGTGGTGTGAGTGGGTCTGTAGCAGGGTCCGTCATCGAAACCCAGTGAGGCATGGTTCCATCAGTTGCCAGATGCCTGAACATTGCATCAACTGCGCAGGCGCTTCGCGCCTCCATCAAGCCACCAGATCAATACCGGCCATGCAGGGGCCGACAGTCCGGAACAACGAGTGCCGCAGCCCGTTCAGGATAAGTGGTTCGTCCACAACCAGCTACGCGAGATAGACATGTTCCAATTTCTAGCGTTGGCAGGGACCATCTTGGGTCTGACGATGTCGCCCGCGCAGGCCGCCAGTGATGCGGATCAGGCTGTCGAACAATTTCACCGTACCTGTCTGGCCGAGGGTCCCAATTTCGAGCGCATGATAGAGACCGCGCACGAACGCAGGTGGACACTTATTGCCGAAGCAGGGTTCGCCGAACTCGCGCCAGTCGCTAATCCAACCTCAGTGGAGGCATGGCTCGTGGCCGAGGCGGAGGAAGGATTGCCGGCAGGAACCATCATCGCCACCACCAAGGCAACAATGAGCGGCAAACCGGTGCAGACGTGTACGCTGGCATTTCCCGATATCGATCAAGAGGCATTTCGGAAGAGTTTCTTCACCCGTACGGATGCCGAGAAGATTGCCGAAGATCGCGATACGGAGGAGTTCTCGCGTCTCTACATCCTCGTTGCCGGCGGACGTAAGCAATTTGTCCGGCTGGTGGTCCTGCCTTCAACGCCACCGCGAAACCCGCGCGTCGTTGCCAGTTCGATCATGGCCGACTGACATGTCATTCCTCCCGCCCCCCGTGCTCCTCTGGAGGGCGAACATTGCGGAACGTCGCGAGCAGCAGGAGATCGTAAATAATTTTCAGCCCACCGGCGATGATCAGGGGCCAGCCGAAGCTGGAGACGGCAAGGAGAGCCCCTGCGAGGACTGGACTGGCAGCCGCTGCGAGGCTGCGCGGGACGGCGGTGACGCTCGCCGCGGCAGCCCGCTCTTCGGGCGTCACCACGGCCATGACGTACGATGTGCGAGTCGGCACGTCCATCTGCGACAGCGCGCTTCTAATCAGCAGAAGAGCGATAGCCGGAGCGACGCTCGGCATGAACGGGATGAGCACCAGACAGAGGCTCGACGGAAGGTGCGTAAACACCATCGTGTTTATGAGTCCGATCTGCTGGGAAATTCGCACAGCGACCAAATAGGACGCAGCCGAAAGGACACCCGTCCAGAAGAAGATTGCGCCGGTCGCGGCGAGCGACAGGCCGAACCGTTGAAAGAGCCAGAGGGCCAACAACGATTGGACGACGAAGCCGCCTGCGAAAGCGTCGAGGCTGAAGAGCGCTGCGAGTGACAGAAGGATGGAGCGAGACCTGCGCAATGGCTGTGCCGACACTTTGCCTGCATCAGGCGCGTCACTCGGCAGCCGCCGATAGAGGAGCACCGCCACCAACCCAAGTGAGGCATAAAATAGAAAAGCTGCCTGGAGGGCCTGCTTCATTTCCAGGCCGATGGCGTCGCGGAGAAAGTCGGGCGCTCCTGCGGCCAGCGCTCCGACGGCGCCGGCGAGAGAGCCGATGAGGCTGTAGCGCGCAAAGAGCGCCGTGCGGTCGCGGTCGGTGACGCTCTGCGCAAGCTGCGCATGTTCGAGCGGTAGAAACACGCTGACGTCCCCTGAAGATGGGTTCAGCGTGCCGACGAACGCGATGAGAAGCAGCGGCCAGAAATCGTGAACCACAGCGAAGACGATCCCCGTGGCTATCATCAGGACGGCCGCTGCGGTCAGCAGCGCGCGACGGGAGAAGCGATGCGCGACGATCCCAACAGCCAGGGTGAGAGCGGCTGAACCCGCGAGCGTCGCCGTCGACAGGGTTCCGATCTCGAAGGCGTCGAAGCCGAGCGTGGCCAAATAGGCGGGAAGCAGGATGCTGACCAGACCGTCACCGAACGCCCGGAGTCCCCTGGATGTCAGCAGGTTCGCGGCCGTCGGCCCGGCACCCGCAGGAAGGAGCCTGAACCGTTGCTTCGAAATAGCTTTGCGCAAGCCATGTGCCAGCCACTGTAACGTCAACGATGCCTCCACCTCCTCACCCCACGGGTCAGGGCGCTGGCTGCACGGGGTTAGATCGCTCCCGTCGCCATCCCGTAGAGCAGCCCGAGGATCGAACAGCCGGCGAGCACCGGGAGCATGCCGACCTTGAAGCGAAACACCGCTAGCAGCGCACCCAATGTCAGGACGAGCGACGGGATGTTGACGGAGCTGAATGCCGGCACATCGACCGTCATGCCGAACCCTTTGACCTCGCGCAGTGTTCCAAACAGAACGTGAAGCGCGAACCACACCGCCAGGTTCAGGATCACGCCCACCACGGCTGCCGTTATGGTCGCCAGCGCGGCGGACAAGGCCTTGTTGCTGCGCAGCGTTTCCACGAACGGCGCACCGACAAATATCCAGAGGAAGCAAGGTGTGAAGGTGACCCAGGTGGTGAGCAGGCCGCCCAACGTTCCAGCGAGCAGCGGATTAAGCGATCCCGGCGCTCGATACGCGCCCATGAAGCCGACGAACTGGGTCACCATGATCAAGGGGCCAGGCGTCGTCTCCGCCATGCCGAGGCCATCCAGCATCTCGCCTGGCTTCAGCCAGCCATAGGTATCGACAGCCTGCTGCGCCACGTAAGCGAGGACGGCGTAGGCGCCTCCGAAGGTCACGACCGCCATCTTCGAGAAAAAGACCGCGATATCGGCGAAGACATTGCCGGACCCGAACAGCACGAAAAGGCCGAGGACAGGTGCCAGCCATAGCACCAGAAACACACCTCCGATCTTCAACGACCAGCTGACCGGCGGGCGAGCATGGGCAGGAATGCCTTCGCCGAGCGCCGATTCCGCGTCGG
This sequence comes from Mesorhizobium sp. M0633, assembly GCF_040320645.1. Lineage (NCBI taxonomy): Bacteria > Pseudomonadati > Pseudomonadota > Alphaproteobacteria > Hyphomicrobiales > Phyllobacteriaceae > Mesorhizobium > Mesorhizobium sp. M0633. The sequence continues at coordinate 40,900 of NZ_JAMYQC010000033.1, read as the reverse complement.
CGACCTGCTTGCCGCCGACCTTGCCATGGCCGTTGCCCGCCATGAAAGGTGCCAGCCCGGCCCGCCCGCCGACATACCCGATCACTGCAGCCGTCAGGACAATGAGCGGGAACGGGACATGGAAGAGGAAAAGCCCAATGAAGGCGGCGGCAGCGAGCGCTACCATGACGTTGTTCTTGAGCGCCCGCTTGCCGACGCGGATAACCGCCTCGAGCACGATGGCGAGGACGGCGGCCTTCAGGCCGAAGAAAAGCGCCTGCACCGCGCCAACATTGCCGAAGATGGCATAGATCCAGCTCAGCGCCATGATGGCGATCACGCCCGGCAATACGAACAGCGTGCCGGCCACGAGCCCGCCTCGGGTTTTATGCAGGAGCCACCCGATGTAGACGGCGAGCTGCTGGGCCTCCGGTCCTGGCAACAGCATGCAGTAGTTCAGCGCATGCAGGAACCGCGTCTCGCCGATCCAGCGCTTCTCCTCAACGAGGATGCGATGCATTACCGCGATCTGGCCGGCCGGGCCACCAAAACTCAACGCCGCCACACGCGCCCAGACCCGCACTGCTTCGCCGAAGGGGATGCCATGCGAAGGGTCATCGCCGAGCGCATTCGGATGGACGGCACGAACGCTGGTCATTGGTTCCCCTTCACCCGCGTTTCGAACGGAAATATCGATAGAGGTTGTCGAACACCGAAGCGCCCTCGGCGATCCGTTGCTCGTCGCCCGCGTTCGCCATGGCGATACCGGCGATCAGGCTGGCGATGCCCGTGGTTTCCTCGCGACTGAACTTGCCGTCCTTGAGATCGATATCGTGGACGACTTCGGCGATGGCCTGCAGCGCCGGGTCGACTATGCCACTACGATTGAGCAGTACCTCGAAGCTGCAGCGGTCCCCTTCATGGGTGATTTCGCCTTCGAACATGTCGAAGCGCAATTCGCCCTCCTTTGGCACGTGTCCCTTGCCCGCCACGAAGCGGATCGTTGCATCGGCATCGATGAAGCGATGGATCAGCCAGCTGCAGGCGATGCGGTCGACATGCACGTCCCGGCGCGTGACCCAGGTCCGGCCCTTGAGCTCACCCAGCTCGGCCGCCTTCTTCGGTTCCTTGGTCATGGCCTTATCCTCTATAAGCTGAGCCTCGAGCTCGGCGATCAGTCCCTCGGCGGCGAGCCGCCCGCTGGCGCCGAAGAAGTCGATCGCCACGACTTCGGCAAGCCGCTTGCGCATTCGACCGAGTTGCGCGCGGGCGTCCGCGCGCCGATCCTCGGTCTTGTCGGAGTCGATAGCCGCCGTTAGATCGCGCGCTGCCTTGGCGATCTCTGCATAGTCGGTGTCCCGCGCGGCATCGAACAGCGCCCGAACCTGTGCGTCCGTCAGGCCGTCGATCAGACGCGCCTCACACACCATCGCCTCACCGCCACCGTCGATAATTTCCTTCAGGAGCCATTCGAAATCCTCCTGCGTTTCTGCATCGGCGGGCAGCGCATAGACTGTGCTTTTGACCGCAACTGCACCGATACCCTGCAGCCGCCGCCAGATCTTTACCCGGAAATAGGCTGGTTTGGTCGGCAGCTGATGGATCAAGAGCAGCCAGCGCTGCTCGGTCCCAAGTTCCCCTTCGCTCATCACCAGACCGTATCACTGAGGAAAGCAAATGCAACACTTGTATCATGTTTTATTCAGGCGTAGCGTTGGCGGTCTCGCAGACTGTCCCGCTGACGCCCGACAGGAGGTGCCGAAATGACAGGTTCGGGTCGGGCTAGCCAGTCGCTTTTACCTGCTGGTTTGGTTTGCCATTACCCACTACGCGGCGCTGCACTTAAGCACGGAGCAGCGCCTGTTCTCGCGCTTCTTCGCTTGGTTCGGCCTGGCTGGCTGCTTCATACTACTCTTTTTCATACCACTCCTGCACCTTATACTTGGAATGGTGACGCTCGCGGTGGCGTTCGGCACTCGATTCATTGTGCGGCGCCAACCGAAATTTGGTTCGGCTAGTGCTAGATGAAACGAGGAGGTCTAAGATGCTCAATACTCAAGCTATTGAATCCCTTACCGGACTGAAGGGACAGACCACCGGTGACGTGCTCAAGTTGTCGGTCCCGCGCAGTGAAGTGAGAGTGACCCTGGACGGCTTTGAGATCATTCCGTTTATGGGCCTCACATCCTGGGTCGGTTTTAAACAGGGGGCACATCATGCCACGTTGATGGGCGACATCGTCGTGCTCGAAGATGAAATCGAGGACGCGATGGCCGCAGCGATCCAGGCGGACCTGTACGTAACAGCCCTACACAATCATTTCGTCCGCGAGCAGCCGCGCGTGATGTTTATGCATGTCGAGGGTACGGCTGATGAAATTGCGTTGGCGACAGGAGCGCATAGGATTTTTGAAGCGATAAAGATCGTGCGCCAGAAGCATCCTGTCGAGCCCGCCATCAAGAAAGTGAATAGTAGCTTGGACGCGCCGCCGCTTGAGGCGATTGTCGAGCACAAGGGCGAGAGCAAGGACGGCGTGCTCAAGTTTGTCCTGGGGCGCCCATCCGTGCCCGTCGTCTGCACACGCTGTGGCGAGCTCAATATTGATGCGGCAATGGGCTACAACACATGGCTAGCCTTTCAGGGTACGGACGAGCGCGCCGCGGTCTGCGGCGACTTTGCGATGCTGGAAAATGAAGTCCGTTCGGTCATCCGTGAACTGCAAGCTGGAGCGATTGAAGTGATCGCGGTGCACAATCACATGTTCTTTGAAGACCCGCGGATCATCTTCTTGCACTACTGGGGCATCGGCAATGCTCAGGCGTTGGCACAGAGCTTGAGGCGGGCACTCAACACGCAGCAATAGCCGGTCGCAGTCGCCACAGGAGTCATGCGACCGCCGCGCGCTCGCGATATAATGGCAGCGGAAATGTGTCGAAAGCCAAGAACTTCGGCGCAGCGCGCTCGGGTTGGCGGCGCGACGGCGGTGGAAGGTCGGCCTGGGTGGCGGTTCCGTCGAAGTTGCCATATTCGTCGATGCTGGCAGGGCCGAACGGCACATCTCTTCGGGACAGCCGTTGGCATCGATCCAGTCGATGTCACGGCGGACCCCAAACATGGATGTGCGGCGGGGTGGGCCAAGATCGAAAACCTATCTCCGGATCAGCGGCCAAACGCCGAGCAGGATAACCGCCAGCGCTGCGCCGATGTCCAGAACATGTCCCGTCTTGGCCCGCAAGATTTCGGTGCGCGCCATCAGATCTTCACCCGGAAAGGCCGGCTTGCTCGGCAGCTGATGGGCTGATGGATTAGGAGCAGCCAGCGCTGTTCCATTCGGTTCGCCATCACTCATAAATGAACCGTATCACGGGGCAAAACGATGTGTAACACTTGTATCATTCTTCATCCAGGCGTAGCGTTGTTGGTCTCGCAGCAGGTAGGCCGCGCTGAGTGGCGCCAACCAAAAGGGAGACAAGGCCATGAAATGGGTTACCCGCGAACGTCCGGTGATCGATCGTATAGCATGTCCCTGGCTGATCGCCCGCTTCATCGACAAGGAGCCAGAATTCCTGTTCGTGCCGCCGGATCGGGTGATCCCGGTTGCCCAGGAGACGGGCGCTACACCCTATGACGTGCCCGGTGTCGAGTTCACGCATGTGGGTGACGGCTGCAGCTTCGATACCTTCGTCTCGAAATACGGCCTCGAGCGCGATCCGGCGATCGTGACGATCGCCTCGATCGTGCGCGGCGCCGACACCGATCGGCACGATTTGACGCCACAGTCGGCGGGACTGCTCGCGATCTCCATGGGGCTCAGGGATTTGACGCCCGACGACCAGGAAGTGCTGAAGCACGGCTTCGTCATCTACGACGCGCTTTATGCCTGGGCTTCGCGCCGCAAGGCGGAGACGCACAGCTGGCCACCTGCCATGAAGCCTACGGCGGCGGCCTGAAAGATGATTACCCTCGAAAGAAACAGCCCGGGAACTGCTACGGTTGGTCGGCGGCTGATGGCCGCCATCGCCTTTGGCTTCAGCCTGATTGCTGTGAATGCCGCGGACGCGGCGGACACGTTCCGGCACCTCAAGGGCAAGGAGATCAAGGCCAAGTTCGCCGGAATGGATTTCACGGACGACGTTCATTGGGCGGATGCGTTCGGCCGCGACGGACGGATCGTGCGCTACGACATGGGCAAGAAGAACGCCGGCAAGTGGCGCGTCGAGAAGGGGCAGCTCTGCATTTCCGTTGAACGCGAAGAGACCTGCTATCAGGTATGGATCTCAGATACCGCAGTACAGCTTCGTGACCCGGATGGGACGTTCTTCCTGGAGGGCGTGCTGCAGAAGCCCTCTGCACGCGACTAGCGTCTCGGAGTGAAAGTCATTGGGCATATTGGGGCAGATCACAAGGAGAAATCCCATGCGTGCAAAACTCATGACCGGTGCAATGCTGATGACGATGTCGGCGCTTCTCCAACCAGCATCAGCGGCACCCGATTGGCAAATAGTCGGGCAGGCACTCGGCAAATCCGGGGCGGAAACGCCTGGCGGCGTCTATAGAGTTGGCTTGCCACGAACCGACCTGAAGGTATCGCTCGACGGCATCTCCCTGAAGCCAGGCTTTGCGCTCGGAGGCTGGATCGCCTTCGATCCCATGGGGAAACAGGCCATGGTCATGGGCGACATCGTTCTGACGCAGGACGAGGTGAACCCGGTCATGAAGAAGCTTGAAGAAGGTGGGATCGAGATCACTGCGGTGCACAACCACCTGCTGCGCGCGGAGCCGATGACACTCTACATGCACATCTTCGGCCAGGGTGATCCCGTAGCACTCGCCACAGCGCTTCATGCCGGCTTGGCTCTGACGAAGACGCCGATGGCTGCATCCGCCGGTTCGCAGGCGGCGGCCACTTCGAAGATCGAGTTCGACACGGCGGGTGTCGACCAAGCTATTGGCTACAAAGGCAAGGCCAACGGCGCGGTCTACCAGTTCACGATCCCGCGCGCTGAGCCGGTCGAGGAAAACGGAATGGAAGTGCCGGCCGCCCTGGGCTCCGCCATAGCGATCAACTTCCAGTCGACCGGCGGCGGCAAAACGGCGATCACAGGTGACTTTGTGCTGACTGCAAAGGAGGTCAATCCGGTTATCAGGGCGTTGCAAGGCAACGGCATCGAGATCACCGCACTGCATAGCCACATGCTCGATGAGCAGCCGCGGCTCTTCTTCATGCATTTCTGGGCGAACGACGATGTGCAGAAGCTGGCGAAAGGACTGCGCGCAGCCCTCGACAAGGTCGCCGTCAAAAAGAGCTAGATTGGGCGTCCGCGCGCGTCCAACGGCAGAGTTCGGCCGGGCAATGCCCAATCGCACGCCGGGAGGGAATCAGCCGATGTTGATGCGAAGCCGGATGCCTGACAAGGCGCAAATCGCAACACCGCCAGCGAGCGGAGTCGCCCTTCGGGTCGACGCCTTGACAAAGCGCTACGGCCCGCAAACAGCGTTGGCGGACGTTGCCTTCACGGTCGAAGCCGGCGAAGTTCTCGGTCTCATCGGACCGAACGGAGCCGGCAAAACCACGTTGCTCGAAGCAGTTGCCGGCGTTCTTCCCGCCGACTCGGGGACGATTTTCTGGCACGGCGCCCCTCTGCCACCCGCATTGCGCCGGAGATCGATCTTCTACCTCCCCGACGGCCTCCGGCCCTGGCGCGACCAGTATGTCGAACGGTTGCTCGCGTTCTTCGCCGGTGTTTACCGGACATCGGACCTCGACGTCGCGGACACAGTTAGGGCGGTCGGACTTGCACCGGTGCTGAACAAGCGGGTGCTTGCATTGTCCAAAGGGTATGCCCGTCGACTGATGTTGGCGCTTGCCCTGATTACGCCGCATCCACTGCTGCTGATGGACGAGCCCTTCGACGGCTTCGACTTGCGACAGACCCGCGAGATCATGGACGTGCTGCGCAAGGTTGCGGCGCAGGGGCGCAGCCTCGTCCTCGCCATACACCAGCTGCTCGATGCCGACCGCATATGCGACCGTTTCGTCTTGCTCGCAGAAGGCCACGTGCGCGGCGTCGGGACCTTGGGCGACTTGCGGGAGCGTGCGGGGATCCTCTCCGGTGGGTTGGAGGAGGTTTTCCTTGCGCTCACCTGAGGCAGCGGTACCGCTCGACGCTCCCTTCGGCCCCTTGCTGGCCAAGGAGCTGCGGGAAATGGCGAGCGGCCGGCCGCTCTGGACAATGCTGCTGATGCTCTGCCCTCTCATCGGCTTCAGCTTCTTTCAGGCCGTGTCGCTCTACGGCGAAACGAGCGCTACTGCCCTCACCTCGCCTGGGCTCGCGAGCGCACTATCCCCGCTGGACGGCGTACTGGTTCCGACGTTCGGCGGCTTCTACGTCGCCGTTACGCTGCTGTTTCCCTTTGTTGCCATACGCGTGCTCGGCAACGAAAAGGAGTCCGGCGCCTTGCGGCTCCTGATCCAGCTGCCCTATCGACCGCCGACTTTGATTGGCGCCAAGCTGGTCGCCGTCCTCGCAGCTTGGCTCATTGCCAGTATCCCTGCGCTCTCTGCGCTCGCGATTTGGGAGTTCGTGGGCGGACACCTGTTCGTCGCCGAGACCCTGAATCTTGTTCTCGGACATCTCCTCTACGGCCTGCTGGTCGGCGCCATCGCGTTATTCGCAGCTGCGCTTACCGAGAGCGCGGCAACCGCGGCGATTGTCACACTCGGCTTCACACTCGGATCGTGGGTCATCGACTTCGCGGCGGCCAGCCAACCCGACCTCCTTGGCTGGTCGTCGCGGCTGTCGCTCACGCAAACGCTGCACACCTTTGAGCTCGGATTGTTGTCGCTCAGTCTGGTCGTCGGGGTGCTTGCGGCGATTCTTGGATTTGCCGCACTCGCTGCCATCTGGCTCCCCATGGGCGCTACCGTGCGCATCAAGCTTGTCCGTTCGCTCATCTGCCTCGTGGCGACCTGTCTTGTGATGGTCGCGGCTACCCAGATCAGATGGTCGGCCGATGCGACTGAGGACCGGCGGAACTCTTTCGAGCTTGCCGACCAACAGGCCCTGGCGCAACTCAGCGATCAGTTGACCGTCACCGTTCACCTGGCGCCCGAAGACCCCCGGTACGCCGATTTGCGAACAAGCGTCCTATCGAAGCTCGAGCGGGTCATTCCACGGATTGTCATCCGTTTTGCAGGCGACCAGCAGAGTGTTGTCGGCAGCGCAAGCGATGAGTCGTATGGCGAAGTCGAGTACAGCTATGGCGGCCGGTCGGCCGTCAGTCGATCGACCGGCACCGAGGAGGTACTGCCGCTCCTTTATGGGCTCGCAAATGTACCCCTGCCCGTGCCGGCGACCGGGGCCGGCGATTATCCCGGCTATCCGCTCGTCGCGGCTCCGTGGATCGCGCTTCCCTGGTTCGTCGGCGGCCTGCCGCTGCTCGTCTGGGTTGCTTGGTGGCGGAGCCGCCGCGCACCGGCCATCAAATACACTTCAAGCCAGAAGGAGATCAGCCGTGAACATCTTACATAGCCTCAAGACAGTTGCCTCGGCAGGTGTCGGCTTGGTGGCCTTGCTGCTGCCCGCTTCGGCGGGCTCGCCGGACATCGTCAATTTTTCGGACGAGGAAGTTGGCACAGATTCGAAGGCGATGCCCGGCGTGGTAGGCATTTGGCGGATCGAAATGGAAGGCGACAACAAGGTGTTGGCCGTCGACGGGCGCCAATGGAAGGAGGGACAGACTTCCGCTGGTCTCGCAGACAAGGCGCGGGCTCTCTATGGGGAGCGGTACGCCGAGTTCCTCGACCGCGTCCAGGCCTATGCATACTTCCCCTATGCTGTTCTTGAGGGCGTGCCGGATTTCCGCGATGGAGAGATCAGCGTCCGCTTCGAGGGCATTTCCGGCCGTATCGACCAGGGTGCCGGAATATTGTTCAACCTGAAGCCCAATGGCGACTATCTCACCATTCGCGCCAACCCTTTGGAGAACAATCTTGTCTTGTGGAAGTTCGAGAAAGGCAAACGCTCGTCGGTGACCTGGGTAAAGAACACGCCGACCCCAACCCATAAATGGCACGACCTCAAGGTGCGCATCGCCGGCGCCAAAGTTGAAGGCTATGTCGACGGCAAGCTCTACCTTCAGGACACGCTACCTGAGCCCGTGACCGGTCGTATTGGCTTGTGGTCGAAGGCCGACAGTCACGTGTATTTTGATGACTTCACCGTAACTCCGGCCGGTTAAGCGGTACGCTTTCAACCAGCTTTCAAAGCTATCGGCGGTACGGTGCGCCGGAGTCCGGTCTTCCGGGTGCCCGCGTTTGGCCCGGTACGGGTGGTTATTTCCATCGCAGACGAGACTCAAGAGGCGGGCCGGGTTTTTGCGAACCGATGCGTTCGGAACGATCGAAGGCCCGCTTCGTTCTGATCGGATGGACTGGATTAGACTAGGCCTCCTGGCGTTGGCGGGGTTCCTCACCTGGACACTGAACACCCTCTCGGCCGGAGGCGGAGGTCTATTGCTGATCCCCGCCGTGACTTTCATCACAGCGAGCGCGGCGGTTGCGCCGGTCATCACCTTGACCGAGCTCATCGGCAATCCCATCCGCGCCCTGGCGTTTCGGCGCAACATCGATTGGAGCCTGGTCCGTTGGTACCTGCCCGGCGCCATCGCCGGCGCCGCGGCGGGCTCCTGGCTGTTCGCTAACAGTCGGGCGGAATGGCTCCAGATACTCATAGGGATCTATCTGATCAGTGCAGTCTGGGAATTTCGCGGCGGTGCGCGCGAGCGGAGCTACCGAGCCCGCCGCTGGTGGTTCCTCCCGGCCGGCCTGATCGTCTCGCTATTGTCGGCGCTGATGGGCACGGTGGGACCCGTCCTGAATTCGCTCTATCTGAACTACGGTTCGGAGAAGGAGACGTTGGTCGCCACGAAATCGGTGAACTCGTTTGTGACCGATGTCGTCAAGATCGCGGTATTCACCGGACTCGGCGCGCTCGGTGGTCAGGCGGCTATATACGGCTTAGCCGCGGGTTTGGGCGCCGCGCTTGCCAATCTGCTGGCCAAGCCCTGGCTCGAACACCTGAGTGGACAACAGTTCCGCCGCCTAGTGGTCGCGCTCATGGCTGTGAGTGGAGCGCTGATGATCTGGAACCAGCACAGCTTCGTTGTGCAGGCCTGGCGCGCGGCCGCAGGAATGTCTTGACAATGTCGCTGTTGGCTGGAGCGTTGCGCCGTAGCTTGGTTTGCCGGTCGCGCGATACGCAGAAGCTGGCAAAAGGCCTGCGCGCAGCCCTCGAGAAGGTCGCCGTCAAAAAGAGCTAGCGCTTCCCGTCCGCGCGCATCATACAGGGCTCTTCGAACCAGCCGACCTAACCAGCTCAGCTTCGAGAAGCTTCGTGAGATTAGATCACGCTCAGGGTCACGGCGGCAAGAACCAGATAGCGGCCGACCTTGGCGACGGCGACAAGCAGCAGGAAGACCCTGAAAGGCTCGCGCAGGACGCCGAGACCACGGTCAGCTTCGCGAAACGTTCAGGCGCAGAAACGACATCTTTCAGATAACAGGGCGACCCGCGCTATCAGCCAGATGACAGGCTGCAACGCCGCCATGCGGCACCGATCGCAGCATCGGTTCCTCGACCCGGCAGACATCGATCGCCACCGGACAGCGCGTGTTGAACCGGCACCCCGGAGGCGGCGCGCTGGGACTTGGCGGATCGCCGGCGAGAATGATCCGGCGGCGCCCGGCTTCGATGCGAGGATCGGGAGAAGGAACAGCCGACAGCAGCGCCTGGCTGTAGGGATGGGCCGGCTCGCGAAACAGCGGGCGGGTCAGGCCGGCTTCCGAGATGCGGCCGAGATACATCACCGTCACGTTCGAGCAGACCTCGCGCACGATCGCCAGATCATGCGCGACAATGACAATGGTCAGGCCAAGCTGTTTCTGCAGCGACGTGAACAGGTTGACGATCTGCGCCCGGATCGAAACGTCGAGCGCGCTAAGTGGCTCATCGCAGACCAGTACGGACGGCTTCAGCGCGAGCGCGCGCGCAATCGAAACGCGCTGCCGCTGGCCACCGGAGAGCGACCTTGGCAAACGGTCGAGCACCGTCTCAGGCAGCGCAACCAGATCCAGAAGCTCGGCGATGCGGCGCCGGCGCTCGACTGATGAACCGAAGCGATGGATCTGCAGCGGCTCCTCCAGTGTCTGGTAGACGGACTGGCGGCGGCTCATCGACCCCAACGGATCCTGGAAGACGAACTGGACTTCGCGGCTGAACGACTTCCTGTCCGATTTCAGCCATTCGGTGCGATCCCTTCCCCCAATCAGGACAGTGCCTTCGCTCTCCTTCTGCAAACCGACGATGGTGCGCGCCAGCGTGGTCTTGCCGCAGCCGGACTCGCCGACGATGCCGTGGAACGCGCCGCGCGTGACCGTCAGGTTTATGCCATCGACCGCCCGCACCGCGCCGACACCCGAACGGTTGGCGAAATGCACCTTCAATCCCCTGACCTCGATCGCTGCGGCATCAGACATGGACGGCGATCCCCTCTCGTTTCAGCACGACCGGGCAAGCCACGCGGTGCGGGCTTGTCGACGCGGATATCGTCTGCAACGGCGGCCGGTGCTGCCGGCAACCGGCTTCGACCAATTCGCAGCGCTCGGCAAACCGGCAACCCGGTTCCAGCCGGATCTGATTTGGCGGCAGGCCCGGTATCTCGCGGGTCGCCGCGCGTTCGTCGGCGCGAAAATCCGGCACCGATGCGAGCAGCCCGCGCGTATAGGGATGGACCGGCCGGGTCAGCACATCCATCGCCGTCCCCTCCTCCGCCACCTGGCCGGCGTAAAGCACGATGACGCGGTCGGCGACGGAAGCGACCACGCCGATATCGTGCGTGATCAGCACGACCGCGATGCCATCCTCGCGCTGGATCTGACGGATGAGCTCCAGGATTTGCGCCTGGACCGTGGCGTCCAGCGCCGTGGTCGGCTCGTCTGCGATCAGCACGCGCGGCCGGGCCGCCAGCGCCAGCGCGATCATCGCGCGTTGCAGCATGCCGCCCGACATTTCGTGCGGATAGCGGTTGTAGCGATCCTCAGGGTCCGGAATGCCGGAGCGTGCCAGAAGCGAGACCGCTTCCTTGCGCGCGGCCTCATGCGACAGGCCGGCGAAGCGGCGCGCCTGGCGGGCCAGCTGCGGGCCGATTTTCAGCATCGGGTTCAACGCGCTCATCGGGTCCTGGAAAATCACGCCGAAATAGCGCCCGCGCAGGTCCGACAATTGCCGGGAACCGATGCTGAGCAGTTCGCTTCCGTCGGCTCGCGCCGACCCCTTCATGTCCACAGTCACGCCCTCGGGCAGCAGGCCGAGCGGACCGAGCGTCATGACGGTCTTTCCCGAACCGCTTTCGCCCACGACCGCGACCGTTTCTCCGGGACGGACGTTGAACGACACCCCGTCCACCGCCCGCACCGAAACGGTGGTGGCGTAAAGATCGATGACCAAATTTTCGATCGAATAGATCGGCTGAGCGTCGCTCATGCTGAAGTCGTTGCCGTTTCGACGGCGTTACGCTCGGCTTCTTCGAGAGCGCGCGCGTTACGGCGCCTGCGCAATGTCGCGCCGCGAACCGGCCGCGGCACCTTTTGCAATGCGAAGGCTTCGCCCAGAAGGTTGAAACTGACTACGACCAGCGTCAGCGCCAGACCGGGCAGCACGACGAGGCGCGGCACCTCCTCGATATAGCTCATGCCGTCGACCAGCATCTGACCCCATTCCGGCGTCGGCGGCGCAACGCCAAGGCCAAGAAAGCTGAGCGTGGCGATGGCCAGCACAAGCGCGCCAGCGTCGGCGCTTGCATAGACCACGACGAGAGCAAGCACATGCGGCAGGATATGGCGGACAAAGATCCACAGATGGCCGGCGCCCATCACGCGGGCCGCCTCGATATAGGGCTGCTGCAGCTCGGCGGTGACGACGGCGCGGCTCATGCGGGCATAGTTTGCCCACCATGCCAAGGTGAGCGCCGTGATCATCGACCAGTAGCCGGTGCCCAGAATGCCGATCAGCGCCAGCGCGATCACCAGGCTGGGAAGTGCCAGCGCAATGTCGATGATGCTGATCAGGACGAGTTCGACACGGCCGCCGACATAGCCGGCGAAGGAGCCGATCGTGACCCCGATCACCAGCGCGGCGACGAGCACGATGACCATCGCCACCAGGGAGATGCGTGCGCCGCCAACGATGCGGCTCAAGACGTCACGGCCGAGATAGTCGGTGCCCAGCCAATGGCTCCAGCTCACGCCCTCCAATGTCGCCGAATAGTCCTGCGCACTTGGATCGTAAGGCATGATCGCAGGAGCGAAGATGCCGATCAGCACAAAGCCGATTACGGGGAGCAGCACCAGCCACGGCCAGTCCTTGATGTCCCTCATTGCGGAAATGTTCATCGCCTCATGCTCCCCGCGCCCGGCGCATTCGCGGATCCGCGACGATGCAAATCATGTCGACGATGAAATTGATCATGACGAAGAAGACGACAAACAGCAGCAGCACCGACTGCATGCCGATGAAGTCGCGGAAGCGTATCGCCTCGATGAAAAAGGCACCGACGCCGCGCAATGCAAATACCGTCTCGACGACGATCGATCCGATGATCATCAGCGTGAATTGCGCGCCGAATGTCGTCAGGAACGGAATGGCGATGTTGGGCAGCGCCTCGCGCAGCAGCACCTGCGTTCTGGTGTAGCCCTTGGCGAAGCCCGTTGTCGCAAACGGCCGCGACATCGCTTCCTGGAGGTTGACCCGAACGACGCGGCTGAGAACGGAGGCCGGGAACAGTGCGATCGTCACCCACGGCAGAAGCCACGAGGTGAGGCCGCTGGTCCCGAAGGTGGGTACCCAGCCCAGCATCACCGAAAACACGATGACCAGCAGCGCCGCCACGAAGAAGTTCGGGGTCGACGCGCCGATCAGCGAAAATGCATGGAGGAACCTGTCCATCACGCCACCATTGCTGACGGCGCCGGCAATGCCGAGCGCGATCGAGAGAATGAAGGCGAGAATGCCGCCGCCGGCAAGCAGAGCCGCCGTCATCGGGATGCGGGCGGCAAACTCCGACGAGATCGGCTTTCCCGTTCGCAGCGAGATGCCGAAATCGCCGGCCAGCGCGCTGGAAAGCCAGCGTCCATAGCGGATCGGCAACGGGTCGTAGAGACCGAGCTCGTTGCCGATCTTGGCGATCATTTGCGCGTCAGCGCCAGGACCTGCCGCACGCTCGGCAATGAGCGCCGCAACATTGCCCGGAGCCGCCGCAACCAGGGCGAATGTCAGCGCGGATGCCGCCAGGATCAAAAGGCAGGCAAGCAGCACCCGTCGCAGGATCGTGCGTTTCATCGTCAGGCCTCACTCGGGCTCGAAGTCTTCAGGCCTTCAGCGTGATCGCCTTGAACGGCAAGTCGTAGTCAGTCGCCGGAAGCGAGAAGTTCTCTGCGCGCGGATTGTGAGCCCACAGCCGCTGGCTGACGACAAGCGGACAGATGGCGGTGTTGTCGTAGAGCCAGTCGTAGAGAGCCTGCATCTTCAGGTCGCGTTCGGCGCCGCTCGCCTCGAGCGCAGCCTTGACTACGCCGTCGAGCGCGTCCGAGACATAGATCTTGCCGTCAGGCCCGCTGTCCGCCGTCGAGACGAAGGCATTGCCAAGGGTCCCGTGAGGGTCATAGGGAGCGCCATAGGTGGTGAAGAAAGCGAGATCATAGTCGAAGGCCGGACGCCGTTCATGCATGGTGGCATTGTCCACCGAGGAGACCTGGACCTGGAAACCGACCTCGGACAACTGGCCCTGGATCATTTCGGCGATTCGCCGCGATCCCGGCAGGGACTCTTCGGAAACCAGAAAGTCGATGGTCAGAGGAGAGCCAGCCTTGGTCCAGGCGCCGCCGCTCTCTGCCCAGCCCCCGTCGGCAAGTATCTTCTTGGCCGCCGCCACGTCACGCACCGGCACGTCATGCCGCTTGCCCGACGACGGCACGTTCGCCGGGAACAGATCGGCGGCCGGGTCGGCAAAGCCCTCGAACAGGACCTTGGCGATCGCCGCCCGGTCGACCGATGCATAGACGGCATCGCGAACGGCCTTGTCGGCGATGATCTTCGACTTCGGCGAATAGCCGAGCAGCATCGTCGCGGTGCCCGGCTCGGCAACAACCTTCATGCCGTCGCTTTCCAGCGCACGGGCGCGGCGCGGCGACAGCGTCGCCACCCAGTCGCCACCGATGACATCGAGGTCGCCTGAGCGGAGGCCGTTGGCACGAGCGAGTTCATCGGGAACCACCTTCAATTCCATGCGGCTGAAAAGCGGCTTCTCGCCCCAGTATTTGTCGTTGCGAACGAGGCTGGTGCCGCTCGAATCGTATTTTTCGACGATCCATGGACCGGTTCCGATCGGCGCCGTCTGCTTGCCATCCTTGTCGACTGCCTTGGGCGACAGGAAACGAACTGGGCGGACGATGGTGAGTTCGAGGAGTGCGGCCGGCACCGGTCGCTTCAGCTTGACCGTCAGCTTGTTCGGCCCATCGGTGACGATGCTGTCGTACGCATCGGAGACGCCAATCCAGGAGAAGTCGCTCACCCCCATCCATCGCTTGAGGTTCCATTCGGCTGCAGTGGAATCGAACGGCGTGCCGTCGCTGAAGGTCACGCCTTCACGCAGATCGAAAGCGATCGAAAGCTGATCGTCGGCAATGGTCCATTTGGTGGCAAGTCCCGGCTCAAGCGCGCCGTTCTGGCCGTAGTGGATCAGCGCATCGAAGACGATGGTGTAGGTGCTCAGCGTTGAAACATTCTGCAGCAGGTCGAGATCGCCGGTCTCCGCGGCGATGGCAATCTTCAGCGTGTCGTTGGTTTCGGAAAAGGCGGTGCGTGGCAGCGCAGCGGCGAAGGCAAGGCCGGCGGTGGAAACAAGGAAATTGCGGCGGTCGAGAGTGATCATTTCAGTTCCCCATTTTTGATTGATTGGTAGCGATTGTACACATGCATTCCCATTTGTATAGACATATTCGGCGCCAATCCAAGTTGGCGCGCAGCGCTGCGCTTGGCAAAGGAAAGCGCCATCCTGCGTAATGTCGCGGTGCCGGCGCGGGTCTCGACAAGCGCTAAGTCCAGCTCAGCGTCATCGCCGTCAGCGCGAGGTAGCGGCCGACCTTCGCGATCGTGACGATCGCAAGGAAGCTCCAGAATGGTTCCCGCAGCGCCCCCGCCACGACCGTCAGCGGATCGCCGACGAGAGGCAGCCAGCTCAACAGCAGCGACCATCGTCCATAGCGCTGATACCATCGCGTCGCGCGCGTCAACGCGGAGGGCTTTACCGGGAACCATTTGCGGTTGCGAAAGCGATCGATCCCCCGGCCGAGCCACCAGTTGCCGATCGAGCCGAGCACATTGCCTGCGCCTGCGAAAGCGATGAGCAGAGCCGGAGCATGGCTTCCTGTCAGGAGCAGTCCCGCAAGGGCTGCTTCCGATTGCATCGGCAGAATGGTCGCCGCGCCAAACGCGGTCAGGAAAAGACCGCCATAGATGGCGAGCTCGCCAGGCATTTCGAGCTCTCAGCTTGCCTTGGGCCATTTCGGGTGCCGATCGTCGACGACGTAGCCATGCGAATGCTCATAGCCCGCTTCCGACCATACTGCGTCGCCGATGTGCCGGTCGTCCTCAGGCAGATCGACATGCGTATGTACAAGCACGTCGGGATCGTGTTTCGGCCAGAGCCAGATCGCGGCACGCAGGGCTGCGGCGCCAATGATGCCGAGCAGAATGAAGGTGAAGGGCAATCCCATCGCCGCACCGACGCGGCCGGCAATGGGATAGGTGATCAGCCAGCAGGCATGCGAAAGCGCGAATTGGGCAGCAAACAGAGCGGGCCGGTCGACGGCATCGGCAGAACGTCTGATCAATCGGCCCGAAGGCGTCTGCGCCAGCGAATAGCCGAGCCCCAGCACGAACCAGAGCGGCAGCAGCAGATAGTAGCTGCCGGCGAGCGGTCCCACCAGCACGCCCGCGACCAGGATCGCGGCGCCCGAGAGCATCGCAACCCGGTCCGGGACGTTCTCCAGCAGCCGCGGCAGGGCAAGGGCTGCAATCATCGATCCGCCGCCGAAGGCTGCGAGCGCCAGCGCCGTGTCGCTTTGCGAGAGGCCGAACTGCGCCTGCACCAGGACGACCGTGTTGACGATCACCATCGCGCTTGCCGCCGCGACGGCAACGTTAAGGGCCAGCAGCCCGCGCAATCGCGGCGTCGCCAGATAGATGCGGATTCCGCGCGTCGTGCGCTCATAGATGCCGCGCGGCTCCGAGGCTTGCGGGCTGGGGAGCACCACGGAGACGACCAGCGCCGCGGACGCCAGGAAGCCGACAACCGTACCGGCGAACAGGCCGTGGAAGCTGATGACGGAAAGCAGCGCCGCCGCCAGCATGGGACTGACGACGCTTTCCAGGTCGTAGGCCAGTCGCGACAGCGACAGGGCCCGCGTGTAGTCCTTCTCCTCGGGCAGCACGTCAGGGATCGAGGCCTGGAAGGCCGGAGTGAAGCCTGCCGACGCCGACTGCAGGACGAAGATGAGAAGATATACCTGCCAGACTTCGGTAACGAAGGGCAGGAACACCGCGACCACAGCCCGGATGAGGTCGAGCGAAACCAGCATGGTGCGGCGTGGCAGGCGCTCGGCGAACGCAGCGGCGACAGGCGCCACGCCGACATAGGCGATCATCTTGATGGCGAGCGCCGTGCCGAGCACCGCGCCGGCGTCGGCGCCGGCAAGATCATAGGCCAGCAGCCCGAGCGCCACGGTGGCAAGGCCGGTGCCGATCAGGGCGATGACCTGGGCCAGGAAGAGATGACGGTAAGTGCGATTGGCCAGGACCTGAAGCATATTTGTCTTCTTGCAGCGGATGACGGTTCGTCGAGAACTGGCGCGAACGGCCTGCCTGTCTCAGTGATGGTGACCTTCCGGCTCGACCATCTTGAACGGCAGCGCCTGCTCGCGACCATTCGCGGCCAGGATCAACCTCGCCTGGAACTCATGCGGCTCGGCCGGAGCAACCGTGCTCTCAAGCCGATGATGGTTGTCAGCGACGGGTTCGAGGCGAAGCGTCTCCGGCCCGCCGGGCCGGTCGATGATCACCGTTGCTGTCAAATCATCTGCGTGGCGATCGATGGTCAGCCGCATCCGCTCGCCGGCCGCTGTGTCGACGATTTCCAACCTCCCTTCAGCCAGATCGCAGGCGACCTTGAAGGGCTCCGGCGCATGATGGTGAGCATGAGAGGCTTCCGCCCGCTTGGCGGTCGAACTGGCCGAGCTTTCGAGGCGGACATTCGCCTCCGCCAACGCCGGCAAGTGGGCGAACAGCTCCTGCTTGAGGGCTTCGGTTACGCCCAGCACGTCCTTGGTCGTCGCCGTCTCCGGTACACTGACGGCGACGTCGGCATGCAGACGATGTCCGATCCAGCGCGCCTGCACGCTTTCAACGCGCCCGATGCCGGACACGTGTTCGGCGGCATGATGGATTTCATCGATGATGCCGGGCTCGACACCATCGAGCATGCGCGTCAACACGGCTTTCGAAGATTGCCAGACGATGGCGAAGATCGCCACGGTGATGAACAGTCCGATGATCGGATCGGCAAGCGGAAAGCCCAGCCAGACGCCAATAGCGCCAAGGACGACTGCCAGGCTGGTGAAGCCGTCGGTGCGAGCATGGTAGCCGT
The DNA here is from genome assembly GCF_040320645.1 of Mesorhizobium sp. M0633. NCBI lineage: Bacteria > Pseudomonadati > Pseudomonadota > Alphaproteobacteria > Hyphomicrobiales > Phyllobacteriaceae > Mesorhizobium > Mesorhizobium sp. M0633. Next base: position 23,162 of record NZ_JAMYQC010000033.1, on the reverse strand, counting down.
CAGCGATCAGCGCAGCGCTGTTGATCTCACGGCCGACGCGGATACGAAACACGGCGACCGCTTCGTTGCCTAGGAAGCCAATCAGACCGGCGATGGCGACCCAGCCGAGAAACGCGATGGGTCGCGGATTGATCAGGCGGTCGATCGCCTCGTAACCAGCGACGATGGCGCTGAAAAGAATGATGAGAACGATGACGATCCCGGCCAGATCCTCGACGCGGCCCAGACCGTAGGTGAACGTCTTGCTCGGTTTGCGGCGGACCAGCATGAAGGCGATCCACAGCGGGATGGCAGTGACCGCGTCGCCGACATTGTGGATGGTGTCGGCCAGCAGCGCCACGCTGCCGGAGAGGAACACGACCACGAGCTGAAGTGCTGCCGTAATGGCCAGAACGACGAATGACCATTTGATCGCCCAGATACCGCGCGTCGTCGTTGCGATTGTCGGATCGATCACGCCGTGCGTGTGGCCATGGCCAGCATCACCATGATCATGCCCGTGGCCGCCCATGCCTTGCGTCGTCGGGCCGAAGCCTGACCAGTCGCGTATTCTATCCATCATGGCGTTTCTCACAGGTACTTGGTGATATCCTTGAATTCGTCGATCGATCGGCGCTGCTCGCGCGCCAGCGGCCCGACGACGTCTTCAAGGCAATGGTTGAGATGATCCTGGATCAGGGCTTTCTTGGCTTGCGAAATGGCCTTCTCGACCGCATGAAGCTGCTGGGCGAGATCGAGGCAGGGCCGGCCTGCTTCGATCATGTCGATCACACCCTTAAGATGTCCGCCGGCCCGTTTCAGGCGTTTGACGATATCGGGATGGGTTTCGTGGATGTGAGGTTGCTCGCCCATGTTTCGATACTATCCTCCCGGAGTGGATAAGCAAGTCTCAAAGAGGCTTCGATTCTAATGTAGCAAAAACCATTCGTTAGGATTTTAGAGAATAATCGCCGTTCATGTCGAATCGCATCCGCAGCACAGTTTTTTGTCTGGTCATCGCTTTAGCGATGATGTTCGGCGTGCTCCGTCCTTTCGGCTATTCGACCTCACACGATCCGATCGCGCTTGCTGCCGCCGCGGTCGAACGTCACGGTAGAGCAGAAGCCCAGACCGAAGATCGTCGCCACACCCACGATGACGGCGTCGACGACGAGCAGGTCCCCGGCCATTTTCACGGGCACGATGCGGCAGACCATTCGCACGAGACAGCGAGCACGCCTGTCGGCTTCGCACCGAGCTTTCCGCAGGTCGAACGGGGCTGGCTGAATTATCCGCCGACTTTCGTCGATCCGGGCACGACATTCCGGCTTGAGCGACCGCCGAGGCCATTCCTCGCCGCATGATCGCGGCCGCTCACGCGGCCACCCTCAACGACGAAGATTGGAAATCTTATGCAAGGACCCTTCGACCGGGGCCGGTCACGCTCGTGTCGCGAACGTTGGCGGCCCGCCCTGCCGCTGCTTATCGCTCTGCTGACCCTGCCGCTGCTCGCCGGAGCAGCCTTAGCCCATGCCGTCGCCGCCGGCGACAAGGGCTACATCCAGGAAATCTCGGGCATCAACGTGCTACCCTTCATCTATCTCGGGGCCAAGCACATGGTGACGGGATACGACCACATCCTGTTCCTATTCGGCGTGATCTTCTTCCTCTACCGGATGAAGCACATCGGCATCTATGTCAGCCTGTTTGCGCTCGGCCACTCCACGACCATGCTGCTTGGCGTCTACTTCAACGTCGGCATCAACAGCTACATCATCGACGCGATCATCGGCCTGTCCGTGGTCTACAAGGCGCTCGACAATATGGGCGCTTTCCAGCGATGGCTCGGCTTCCAGCCGAACACCAAGATCGCGACGCTGGTCTTCGGCTTCTTCCACGGTTTCGGCCTGTCGACGAAGATCATCGAATACAACATCTCGTCGGACGGCCTGGTGCCCAACCTTTTGGCCTTCAATGTCGGTGTCGAGATCGGGCAGCTCTTGGCTCTTGGCGCCATCCTGATCGTGATGGGCTACTGGCGCCGGACACGAAGCTTCTGGCGTAACGCCTATACCGCAAACGTCATCATGATGACGGCAGGTTTCCTGCTGATCGGATATCAGCTCACCGGCCTGTTTTTCGCCGCATAAGGAACCGAAATCATGTACAATACCGACCTTCCCAGCCGCGCCGATTTGCCGACGTCAGCGCAGCTCAAGCGCTCCACCTTCATTGCCGCGCTGACGGCGTTCGCCCTGCTCATCACGGTCGTCATGCCGTCCGAGTATGCGATCGACCCGACCGGAGCAGGCAGATTGCTCGGCCTCACCAGAATGGGCGAAATCAAGACACAGCTGGCAGCCGAGGCGGCAGCGGACGAAATGGCCAGCGCGAAGGCACCAACCGAGCGGATGACGCAAATGGTCCCTCCGGCCGAGTTGATGGCGCGCATGGACCGAATTGAAAACCTCCTCGTCGCCCTGACCGCCGAACAGCCCGCGTCGCAGCCATCCCCAACTGGGGAGGCCGTATCCCAAGACAATGTGACAGTTGGAGAGATCGCTCCTGCCGAGGCTCCGGCCACTGCTACAGCGCCTGCCACCGAAGCAACCTCGGAAGCCCCGATCCAGCCAGATGGAAGGCAAGACGAGCTATCCTTCACGTTGGCGCCAGGCCAGGGTGCCGAAGTCAAGCTCGTGATGCGGCAGGGCGCCAAGGCAAACTTTTCCTGGACAGCTGACGGTGGCGTGGTGAACTTCGAGACGCACGGCGATGGCGGCGGTCAGTCCGTAAGCTACGAAAAGGGTCGCAGCGTTCCAGCTGACGAAGGTGCCATTGAAGCCGCCTTCGATGGAAATCACGGTTGGTTCTGGCGCAACCGCGGTGGCAGCGACGTGACCCTGACGATCCAGATTGAAGGCGACTACATCGACATCAAGCGTATGATCTAGCGCATACAGGGTCGCCCGGCGCCACTTCGAGCGTCGGGCGTCACCTATCCGTCTGTTTCACCGACGAGCGCAGATGCACGTCGAAGCTTTGCGCCGCGACGAAGACACGGCTGACCTCTTGATCCACCGCTCGATCTGGTTCACGGCATTTCAGCCCGACGTGATCTGCCAAACGGCTACGCCGGCAAGCGCCAAGCCGGCAGCGCCCTCAATGGCTCGGGAAATGGCATCGAACAGGCGTGGCCGGCTATCGAAAAAATGCACCAGACGTTCACGAAACAGGATCGACAGCACCGCAACGCAAGACAGCGTCAGCGCCACGCCGGCCATCATTGTGATTGCGAAAAGAATGCCGGCGACCGGAACGCCTCTGGATATCGCAAAGGTCATCACGAAAAGCGTCAGCGGGCATGGGATCAGGCCGGCCATGACGCCGACGGCCTCGCCCTCATGCTTGTGGTGATGGCCGTGCCTCAATGCGAGCCAGAGCATCCAAATGCCGATCAGCCCAAGCAGGCCCCGACTGACGTCTTCCAGCAGCGGGGCGCGGCCAACACTGCCCAGGGCAATCGATACCAATGGCAACGAGAGCGCCGCGATCAGCACGGCAATCGTTACATGCGTGAAGGAGAGTGTCAGCGACACCAGAAGCCCACGCCGGACGCTGGCATCCGATCCTGCCAGATAGGTGGCCAGGACGGCCTTGCTATGGCCCGGCGTCAGCGCATGGGCCGCACCGAACAGAATGCCCATCGGCAGAAAGGCCGTGAACGCCAGCCAACCGCCGCCGGCCGCAAGCAGTTTGATCTGCTCGGCCAGCGCCAGGTAGATCGTGCGTTGGAACTCGACCAGCGTCTGGAACATGGCCATCGAACCGGCTCCGGGTCAGCCGCACGTCAATTCGAGGCGCGTCGCGAAAATCTTGCCTAGATCGGTCCCCGTCGGGTCACTGAAGAACGCGTCTGTCAGGCTCTTCTGGTTCTGCGCGATGGCCGTGTCTGGATCTGGACGCACGACCGCGCGCGAGCAGCCTTCAGGCAGGCCAGCCACAGCAATCTTGTCGTCGTCGGTGAAATCGATCGCCGTGTAGAAGGTCGGGTCGTAGATGCCGATGCTGACTTTTCCAGCAAGAGCCAACGGGTCCTTCGGCTGCGTTTCGAACTGGACGACGAGTTGATCGTTTTCATAGCTGACGCTGAACTTCGGCGGTGGCGCCATCGTCACGTCGTTGCCGTTCAAGGTCACCATCTGAAAGTAGTTGTACTCGGCCAACGACGCATGGACGGTGAGAGCGACTTCATCGAGTTCCTTTGCATCAAGGACAAGGTCGGAATTCTTGTCGAATTCCATCAGCACGGTGCTGGAAAAGAGGTCGTCGAAACGCCAGAGATGCCGAAGCGACTTGACCGTCCTGTCTGGACCGACGGTCAGGTCCAGCGTCGCTTCGGCAAAGACATGCGGATGGGCGTTCGCTGCCGCGGTGGAAGCGAGCAACAGCGCCGCGCCGGATACCATGCCTGTCAGTTGCATTTTTCGCTCACATTTCGCTCGTCGATTCCGCATCAGGCAGGACACCTGCCATTGCAAGCAGGCCGAAATGGGACGGGCCAAAGCCCATACCAACCTTGATCGATCAGGGCTGTGTTGCTTCATCTAAGGAGACAGCTACCCAAGGTCGCCCTTCAGCCAATGTTTGAGCATGATCACCGCGATACCAGCAAGGATTGCCAGCACTATCATCCAGATGATCTTTTGCCGATCACTCAATTTCCTGCTCCTGATCGATTCAGAGCATTCCTATCGCGAGTTCCTTGCAAACGCAAAAAGCCCCGCGTCCCGTGCAGATAACACCAGCTGATCCGCCCTAGTCGTCGGCGATCGAGCTTGCAATGACCGTGTTCGATGTGATCCGGACCTCGGGAACGTCAAATGGACAAGCTGCTTGCGATTGCCGACTGTCAATATATAGAGTTTGGAAACTTGCATTCCGTTTCTGTCCTCGCCGATTGTTTCGGCATCCGTCCGGGCGAAGAAACGCTCCTCGAATGCCGCGCGGTCGACATCGAATAGCTTTATGGAGCAAGTTTGCACGGACTTGCCATTCAAGTGGCTTTTGTCACCGCGATCATGGTTTTGGCCGGGAGGTCGTCACCGGTCGCCTCCCAGCCCTGGAAGGCGCCTACGTCACCGACGGGGGCAAGTGCTGCGTCGCCGGACAACGGAGTCCATCCGCGTCTCCTGGCCGCAGGACGGTTCGTTCGAAGTCAGGTCCATGGGCAAGACAAATGCCGTGAAAAGCTTCCAACGCCAGATCGACATTATCGGCACGCACCAGCGGCGATCTCAGGCATATAGCAGCGAGCGCCGGGATAAAGAGGGGCTTCGACATCAGCACACCGCAGGGTCAAAAAATGGACCCTCTGGCACGTTAGTCAAGAGTGCCATTTAGCGGGCCCAGCGGCTGCGACGAGATCGACCTCCATCCGACTGTCGGCGGCTGCGCCGTCGCCCCGTAGTATCATTCGCCAGTTATTCTCCGACGCGGGTCCGCGTTGAAGACCCGCGGTAGCCGTCGAACTTGTGTGTCCATCCCTCGGCCCTCGGGAGGCTTCTCCACCAGGGTGGGGATCAAGGAGCGATGAACGCTGGCCGGCTGGTGCTGGCAGTTACTCGTTTACGCATGGAATCGTGTCTAGGTCGCAGGCATATATCCGCGCTCCACACGTCCCGACGTTGGTTGAGATCGGCAGCCAGACCGGCCAGCCACTCTGTGCGCCAAGCGGATAGAGGTGAGTGTCGATCGCGAATTGCAGAAACGTTGCCAGCGGATAATTGCAAAGTCAGCGCGTCACGCGTACGGATCCATAAGCCCCAGCGCGCTTACATCCATAAGCACCCCAAACCCGATGATCTGCTCCAGCGCAACGTTGCGAGACAATGTGCCCAAGCTTTTGGCCGGTTCGGACTTCATGCGGCTGACCAGGGCGTATCGATTGTAGACCGCCAAACCGACCATCGCGACGAATAGGCTGATCTTGAACAGGAGAATTCGACCGTAGCTGTTGCGCGGATCGGGGAACGAGCCGAGCATTAGCCAAGTGTTCATAGCGCCCGTAAAAAAAATGAGCGCAACCGCCACCATACCAAAGCGGGAGAAGCGCCACAGGACGGTTTCCACGCCTGCGACTTCGGATGGATGCCGCTGCGCTGCCGCGATTAGCAGTCCGAGGGGCAGGAGGCCACCTATCCACGCCCCGGCACTTGCAACATGGAGAGCTTGAGTCAGTGAGGCTAGAAGGCCCAACGCCGCCGCGTGGCCCTGCCAACCCTCACAGGTCAGTAGCAAGAAGGCCGGCCCGACGATCAATTCGGGCCGCCCCGAGAAGCTGATCACCAGGAGCAGGAGAACGAGCGAAAGGCGAACAAACCAAACGGTTCCGAAGTCGCTTTCCATGAGAACGCCGCGCAAGGTGTCAACCATACCCTCGCGTCCGGAGAGCCCGGCCGTAAAGCACAGCAGCCAAATTGCCGCGAAGATTGCGGCCGCAAGTGCGAGGGCAGGATTGATGTTACGGGGTAGAGGCGCAAGCGCGGGAGCCGCGGTTCTGTCTAGCGCATAGAAAGGGAAGAGGGCCGACCCGAATAGAATCATCACTGAGAGGAAGTAGACCCACCGGGCGAAGGCCAGAGTGCCATCAACGTCCATTTCTACGGTCTGACTTCAAATTTGAAATTGCCCTTCACCTTGTGCCCGTCTGCTGACAGCACGTGCCAATCAACTTGATAAACACCCGGCGCAAGGGACCTTGATACAGGTGCCACCATGTCCTTATCGCGCACCGCGATCTCCGTGGTGATCTTCGCACCATCCGGCCCCGAAAGATCGATGCCCGAGAATCGAGCCTCAATGGGTTCGCTAAAGCGCAGTCGAATCTCAGTGGGCGGAGCGGCAATGGTGCTATTGATCTCTGGAGTAGCCTCGACCAATCGAGCATGCGCAAGCGCCTGGCCGGATAATGGCACGCTCCACAGCGCAAGTGTGGCGATCATTCGGATAGTCCGGTTCAACGCGAACTCCTCCCGCGACGACGGTCATCAAAGACTATGCACTTCCTGACGAATATACGAATTTGTTGGTGTTGCAGGGCCGCGACTGTTCGAGCTGTCACGAAATTTTCCATTTGCCGGAAAAGTGATGGGAGATCAGGCCAACACGTTACCGACCGCCGAGACTCTCGATTGAAGGTCACGGACGCCGCAAGCGTTTGCAATTGTCAGGACAAGCGCGGGCCAAACAAGCGTTTGCGCCCGCGTGACTCCGTTTCAGCTACTTAACCGGGATCATGAGATGTGCGTATGGAGTGCCCGGCCACATCACATAGGGCTTGGATGTGTCAGGCTTGGGGTCCGTCGGATAGCCCTGCATCATGTCCATTGCGTTGACGATCATCACATGCGGGCCGGTCTCTATCCAATTGTTGCCTTCCTCGGGCTTCGTCGCATAGGGATCGGTGTTGCTGCCATCGGTACCGCCGGACAGCATGTACATGAAGCCGACCTTGCCCTTGGGCGGTTCCTTCTTTTCCATCCATGCCATCGCCCATTCCATCGCGTTGGCATCGCCGCACATTGGGTCCGGGCCGGGCGTGGACGGGCTGTCTGGCATGCACCAGAAGCCGTTCTTGCCCTCGCGCAGGGTGCGCATGGCGCCCTTTTCATCCGCGGCGTAGACCGCAGCGCCGCTTGCCACGGCAGGGGGTGCAGCAGATTCAGCGCTCTTGATCATCGCAGCGTCGTCGGCGGCTGCGCCTTGCATCGTAACCAAACTGCCTGCCGCCAAAAGGGCAGCGACCGTCAGAAGCCGTTTCATGGCCGTTCTCCGGTTTGAGTTGATCTTGTGCATGATGTCCGAACGCACGGCTTTCCAGAGCCGTTTGTCGGTGATCAAACAGTAGCAGATTACATGCCTCCGGACAATTTATGTTTTAGCGCGCCTTCTAATGTCTTTGCAGTGGGCGTGCTATTAAACGGGGGCCTTCAAATCGGTCACGAAACTCTTGAGGGTTCACTAACCAGATGGTGCTGTTCAGCGAGTGGCCAAATTTGCGCGGTTTCCCAGCAACCTTGCTTGCGTCGTCAAATCGCCACCTGCCCTAACGCTAGATTAGCCCGCGCATCGTCAGTTCAGCCTTCAGATAGGCATAATAGATCGGCGCGGCGACAAGACCCGGCATACCGAACCAGGCTTCCATGAAAACCATCGCCAGAAGAAGCTCCCAGGCACGCGCATTGATCCGCGAACCGATGATCTTGGCGTTTACGAAGTATTCGAGCTTGTGAATGATGATGAGAAAAGCAAGCGAGCCGAGCGCTGCAAGGAAGGAGATGCTGAGGCTGACAACCACGATCACCGTGTTGGAGATCAGATTGCCGATGACCGGCAGAAGGCCAGCGACGAAAGTCAGCGCTATCATTGTCCTGATGAATGGCAGATCGATGCCGAAGGACGGCAGAACAGCGACGAGATAGATCGCCGTCAGAAACGTATTCAACGCCGAAATCCGGATTTGCGAGAACACGATGTTGCGAAAGGCCTTGCTCAGAATGTTGACACGATCCGCGAGCGCGACCGCCAGTGGGCCGGGCTCGCGCGATGGCGCCGCCGAGCTCACCGCGATCAAGCCGCCGATCACCATGCCGACGACAATGTGGACCACCAGGACGCCAACATCCCGCCCAACGAGTTGAAGCTGGCCGGCATGTTCGCGGAGCCACCGGGCCGCGAAGACTTCCAGTTCCTCGATGTTTGATGGAAAATAGGCCATCGCCCAGGTCGGGAGATGGACGCGCGCGGTATCGATGATCTCGGCCATCTTCTTGAGGAGCGTCACGACGTTCTCCGAACCACCAGTCAATTGCGACATGCCGCTAAAGATAGCGGCGGCTATCAGGAGCGTGAAGATCAATGCCACCAAGGTCAGCGCAAGGCTTTTCGTCAGGCTGTTGGAAACGCCGATTCGATGGAGCATCGGTGCGGCGAAATGAACGATGTTGAACACGAGAAGGCCCGAAAGCAGTGCCGGAAGCAGTCCGAGTTCGAGAACGGCGACGAGCGCTATAAGCGCAAGCAGGCACGACGCGAGATAGAACCATGAGAAAGTCAGCACTTTTCACCTGCAGAAGCAGCCAAGTCCTCTCCGGGTTTCATCAGCTTTGATACCCGGTGATGCGCAAGCGAACACGCGTTCAACACGTGTGTAAGGCTAACCGCCTCGGAGGTCCCATGCTTGCGCGCCAAGTCGCCCGCTTTTGCCCCGTCTCATGCTCACGCAGGACCGCGATGATCAGCTCTTGCGTAAACCGCATTCTCTTCATCAGTCCGCCCTTCAATCGAGGCCGGACTTTAATCTCAGATGGAGGTTGCCCGTGGCAGGTCAGCCGCTCGAGAATGTTTATGCCGGTTGGCAAGAATGATCCTCTTCGTGGTGAACGCCGAAGTTCATTCCGCCGCGAAGACCATCAGATCCTCGAACGGGAACTCGACATGGTATTGGCCGGACGGAAGGGCGTCCCGGGAATAGGTCCGGATGGTCAGGTCATTGCTTTCGAAAATGACTTCATGCCGATCGCCAAGGAAAAGGCTCTCGACGCAGGTCATGTCGATACGTCCAGGGCCGTCCTCCCCGGACCAAGTCACCCGCTCAAGCCGAACGAGTGCGGTGACTTTGGCGCCGACGGTCAGCTCCTGCTGAGCACTGCCCACAAGATGGATGCCGTTCGCGACAATTTCCGCACGGTTGCCGTTGATGGCGGTGACCACGCCGTCAAGGCGATTGCTGGCACCCATGAACTCTGCTGCAAACAGGCTCTTCGGCTTGTTGTAGATTTGCTTGGGGGTTCCGTCCTGTTCGATCTGGCCGCCGTTGAGCAGCAGGATGCGGTCGGCGAGCGCCATCGCTTCCACCTGATCATGGGTGACGCACAGCGCCGATAGCCCGAGATTGGTGATGAGGCGGCGCAGCCAGATCCGCGCTTCTTCGCGTAGCTTGGCGTCTAGATTGGACAGCGGCTCATCGAGCAGAATCACGTTCGGCTCATAGACCAGCGCACGGGCCAGCGCCACGCGCTGCTGCTGTCCGCCGGAGAGCTGATGCGGATAGCGCTCGCCCAGTTTGCCGAGGCCGATGCTGTCCAAAGCCTTCTGGACGCGGCTCGCAACATCTGCCTGGGACACTTTGCGCAGCTTCAGGGGATAACCCACATTCTCGGACACCGTCCGATGCGGCCACAGCGCATAGGACTGGAATACTAGCCCGAGACCGCGCGTTTCCGGCGCCAGATTGATGTTCTGCCCGGCATCGAAAAGCGGCTTGTCACCGAGCAGTATCTTGCCGCTGTTGGGTGTCTCCAGACCTGCGACCGCTCGCAAGAGCGTCGTCTTGCCGGACCCGGAAGCGCCGAGCAAGGCGACGATCTGACCCGGTTCGACCGAGAAGGACACACCTTTCAGGATTTCAAGGTTGCCATAACTGAGGCGCAGACCGTCTATGATGATGTCAGTCATTGAGGCGGACTCCAAAGCGCATCGCGAGGGCAAGACCGGTCACGATGATGACGGTGTTGATGACGGCGAGAGCGGAAACCAGATCGATCGCGCCGGTGCCCCAAAGGGAAACCATGAGCGAGCCGATCACTTCGGTTCCCGGCCCGAGCAGATAGACGCCCGTCGAATATTCACGGGCGAAGATCAGGAAGATCAACAGCCAGGCCGAGAACATGCCGCCGCGGATGAGCGGCAGGGTGATGTCCCTGGCAACCTGGCCCTCGCTGGCACCAACTGACCGGCCGGCTTCCTCGAGCTCCTTGCCGATCTGCAGGAGCGTTCCGGAAATCAGCCGCATGCCATAGGCGAACCAGACAATGGTATAGGCGAGCCATACCGAGATCATCGTGGCGCGCAGGGGTGCGATCGGTTTGAAGAACAGAAATATCCACAGCATGGCGAGGCCAGCCACAATGCCCGGCATCGCCCGCGGTATCATGGCCACGTAGTCGACGACTTTGGTCAGGGGTGCGCTCGAGCGATGACCGGCGAGTGCCACGGCAGTATAGGCCGCGATCGAAGCCGCGCCGCCGACCACCGCGACGCCGACCGTGTTGAGAATGGCGCTGATGACATTCGGATAGTCAGCGAGATCGCGATAGTGATCCAACGTCAGCACCTGGAAGATATTCACCCCGACGCCCCAGCTTGTCACCAGTGAACGAATTGCGACGCCGCCCACCGGTATGATCACGGTGGCCGCGAACCAGGCCACCACAAGCGCGAAGGCCGGCCAGCGAAGAGCGCCCAGCCGGATGGGGTTGTGCCGACTGCCCTTGCCTTTGACAGACACATAGCGGCTGGCGTTGCGCAGCATGTAGCGCTGCAGCACCACCAGCGGCAGCGCGATCATGATGATCGCCACCACCACTACGGCCATCAACTGGTAGGAAGGAACACCGAGCTTGTTGGTGAGCTTGTAGAGATAGGTGGCGAGAACCAGCACGCCTTCCGGATCGCCAAGCACCAGCGGCAGGCCGAAAAGTTCGAAACCGAGGAAGAACACCAGAACCGCCGCATAGAGCACCACCGGCATCACCATGGGCAGCGACACACTGGCGGCGACGCGCCAAGGGCCAGCGCCGACGGTGCGTGCCGCCTCTTCGAGGTCGGCGCCAACGTTGCGGAGCGCCGCCGATGCATAGAGATAGACATGTGGGACATGGGTGAGCCCGGCAATGATCGCGATCGATGTCACCGAATAGACATTCCAGGGCACGTAGCCGATCATCGACTTGACCGCCAGCGAGACGAAGCCGACTGGTCCCAGTGTCATCACATAGCCGAAGGCCAGCACCACCGCCGACATGAAAACCGGGATCAGGATGATCGGCTCCAGCCAGCGCTTGCCCGGCACGTCGGTGCGCACGATGATGAACGCCAGCAGGATTCCCACCGGAACTGCGATCACCGTCATGCCCACCGCGAGCTTGAGCGAAGTCGTCAGCGCTAGCCAGAAATCCGCGTCCGCGAGGATGAAGCTGTAGGCGTTCAGCGACAGATGCGCGGTTTTCTGGAAGAAAGGCGCGGACAGAAAACTCTGATAAATGATCAGGGTGACCGGTGCCAGCACCACCAGGATGGCGAGGAGGTTGGTGCTGACACGAAAGACACGGAAGGGCATGATCGCCTCGAACAAAGCCGGGGGCCGTCCGCTAGCAAGAGCGCAAGCGCGCCGTTCCGATGATTCTTAATAGCAAGAAGGGTGAGAGAGCCGACTGTGGAGGCACTCCCGATCAAGCGATTACTCGCCCTTCATGGCCTTCTGCCACTCGTTGAGGAACGCCAGCCGTGTCGTCTCGTCGAGACCTTCGAGCAGCTCGTCGTCGAGCGCGATCGGGTGAACGTTTTCACCGGCGGCGGCCTTTATGGACGCCAGCGTGGTTGCCCCTTCAACCTCATCACGAACGGCATAGAGCTTGATGTCGTCGGCGATCAGCTTCTGCGCGCGCGCCGACAGCAGATAGTCTACGAATAGCTTCGCAGCATTGGGATCCTGGGCTTCCGCCGGAATGACGGTGGCGCGGGTGGTCACCAGGACATAGTCCTTCGGGATTATCACACCGAGGTTCTCGTCCTTGGCCTGCTTGGCGAGGCCATATGAGCCGAAGATGCCATAGGCGATGGAATGTTCGCCAGACGTGACCTTCTCGATCATCGAGCCGGCGGAGCTGTAGAGCTTGATATGGGCCTTGCCAAAAGCCTTGTTAAGCGCCCAGGAATCGGTCCAGTTCTTGGCGTCCTGGTTGTAGAAATAGAAGCCGACACCGGATTTTTCCGGATCGTAGGACGCGATCTTGCCATCATATTCTGCGGTCTTCCCGGTCATCAGCTTGAGAAGATCGGCGTGGGTTGCGGGAACATCGCCTTCAGGCACGAGACGCTTGTTGTAGACGAAAGTCACCGGGTCGGCGGTGGTACCATAGACCATGTCCTTGTAGGACGCCCAGGCCGGAAGGTGGGCCGCCTCCACGGATTTGTATTCCTGCGCATAGCCGTCTGAGGCAAGTTTGATCTGCAGATCCGGAGCCGAAGACCATGCGACATCTGCCGTGCCTTGGCCCGAAGCGGTTTCGGCAATGACGCGATTGTAGAGTTCGGTGGAATTGAGGTCGGAATATTCGACGGCGATGCCGGGGAATGCTGCTTCGAAGTCCTTGAGCAAGGGCTGGACCAGCGCCGCATCGGTCGTCGAATAGATGCTGAGGTGTCCTTCCGCGGTGGCGGCGGCCACCAGATCCTTGTAGTTGTCCGGATACCCGGCGGGGATCTCGGCAGCGGCGGCAAGCGTCGCGAAAGCGGCTGACAGCGAAAACGCGGCCATCATCGTCGCAAGACGATTTTTCATTAGGGTCTCCTCCAAGTTCGCCTAAATCGTACCTCCTCCAGGCACAAAAGGCGAGTATCATCCTGACCTGTCACCAACCTGTCACGGCGATGTCGAGGTTTGCTCAGCCGACTAGGCCCGATGGGTCGTGATCAGATTGTCGACGACAGCGGGATCGGCCACATCGACGTATTGCCGAATTGTTGAAATCTTGGAGCGGCATCCTACGCGTCACGGTCGCTGGCCCTGTGCATCGATCATGGACTTGCTCCAATCCTCGATGAAGCGGCGGCGCAACGCCTCGTCCTGTACGGCAAGTAACGCAGGGCCGATGCGTATGGCGCGCGCGATACCAGACTCCCCAAGTTTTTCCGGGCCGTCCGCTCCCTCAGGCAATTGCCCGTTCTCGGCAAAGAAGAAGGCGCTATCCCTGGCAACCTTCTGTCCCCGGGCTGACAGAAGGTAGTCGAGAAATCGTTTGGCAACGCCCATATTCGGCGCCGTCTTCGGAATGAGCGCGCCACGACTGAGTATCAGCGCATAGTCCCGCGGGACAACGACCCTCAAATCGGAATTGCCCCTGGCCGCGGCGTAGGCATATGACCCGATCATATTGTAGCCTATATATAGGCTCCCGTTTGCAACGTCCTGAAGGGTCTCCGCGGTGCAACAACGCACCACAGTTTCCGCTCGGCTCATGCTTTCCAGAAGCCGACCGTAGACCGCCGTCGTCTGCCGCGCATCACTGAACGCCAATAGGTAGCCGATGCCCGAAAGTCGGATGTCGAACGTTCCGACCCGTCCGCGATAAAAATCGATCCGCCGCCTGAGAAGATCGGCGAGTTCGATGTGGGTGCGCGGTACGTCGCCGGACGGCACGAGGCGGGCGTTATAGACGAAGACGGCCGGTTCGTAGGTAAAGCCGAATACCTCGTCGCGCCAGTTTGCCCAATTGGCGACATGCGCGGTTTCGGCCGACACGTGCGGCGCCGCGCAGCCGTCATTGGCGAGCTTCACGAGTTGGTCGACCGACGGAGACAACAAGATGTCGCCCAGCACCGCGTCCGTCCGACAGGCTTCACTGGCACTCCTTTGCAAGTCGTTGGTGACATATTCAACATACTCGACTGCCACGTTGGGGAAAACGGACTGAAAATCCCGGATCAGTGGTTCCATAGCCGCCAGATCGGTCGCGGCGTGGATCGACAGTCGGTCCTTCTCCGGCTGAGACGAAGGGAAAAATGCGCTGCTTCCTTCAGCAGCTCTTGCCGCGTGACCGATGCATAGGAGGACGGCAGCCATCAAACCGAATGTCGGCAATGTTCCCGTTATCATCCGGTCTTCTCCGTGGCGATGGGCAACGTCAAGGTGACGGTGAACCCTTGCGTGCCCTTCCCGCCATCCTTGCTTGTCTCGCGAAAGGTCAGCGCGCCACCGTGAGCCGCCGCAACCTCCGACGCGATGGCGAAACCAAGACCTGCGCTGCCGTCATGAGATTTGGACGTTTCGAAGCGCTGCGTGACCCGCTCCCACTCGCCCGGCGGAATGCCCGGTCCGTCATCTTCGACCTCGAGATGGGCACGCGTACCGTCGCTGCGTACTCTGACCTCAAGGCGCGACACCACTCCATGACGCAAGGCATTGTCGATGATATTGACGATCGCTTCGCGAAGGCTGACGGCGTCCGCAAGCACGACCGGCTCGTCGTCAGGCGCCTCGAAGGAGACGATGATGTCCGGATCGATAGTTATCGGAACCGCCGCACGGAAAGCGCGCCGTGCGACATCTGCCAGATCGTGCGGCTGAAGCTGCACGGAATCGGCACGATGGATGACCATGGCGTGGCTGAGCAACTGGTTGTCAGGCGCGCAAGTTCGCTGGCGCGCTGCTGTACGCGATCGAGATGCTGGCGGCTCGACTTGTCCAGCTTGGCTTGACTCAACAGATCGAGCTGCGCCGTTAGCGCTGTCAGCGGCGTTCTGATCTGGTGCGCCGCGTCGGCGATGAAGCGCTGCAGGAGTTTCACGCGCTCGTCGAGCCGACTCATGAAATAATTGATGGAAGTAACGAAGGGCCGCAATTCTCTCGGTACGACGACCGTTACCGGCGTCAGGTCTTGTGGATCGCGACGGCGGAGCGTCGCTCCGAGATGCTTGACCGGTTGCAGAGAATAGCGAATAGCAATCATCGCTCCAGCCAATGCCAATATGCTCATGATCGCCAGGAGGACGGTCGCCCTGAGAGTCAATTCACCCGCGAGCGCGCGGCGGGCTTCCGTGGTCTGCCCAACGATGACATGCGCCCAACCGGATACGGCTGGATCGGACAGTGCGCGCGCCACCACCGCAATCCGAACCGGTTCGCCGCGATAATGCGCCGATTCCAATACCGGGACATCGTGTATTGCGGCCAGATCAACTTCTGTTTGCAGATCGGCATAACCTGTCAGCGTCGCGCCGGAAGGGCCGATCACGCGATAGAAGATGCGATCGCGGCTGGCGAGGCCCAGAAGTTCAAAAGCTGATACCGGCAGGTTGATGATGAGCGAACCGGATTCAACCGTAAGGCTGTCTGCCATCTGGATGGCCGCACCAAGCAGAAGCCGGTCATAGGCGTCATCGGCGGCGGTACGTGCGTAGTACGATGCCGCACTCACCAGAAGAGCCGCACCCAGGCCCAGCACCAGCGAGATGCGGACCGCCAGGCGCGTGAAAAGGGAAGGCTCAGCCGGTATCATCGGAAGCCAGCTGATATCCCACGCCCCGCACGGTAACGATCTGCGCCTTGGCGCCTTCCAGCTTCTTGCGCAGCCGCCCGACATAAAGTTCGATCGCGTTCTGATTGGCCGGCTCGTCAAACCCGAAAAGCTGATCGATAAGTTCATCCTTGCTGAAGACGCGGCCTGGCCGCGACGCCAGTATCTCAAGCAACGTCATCTCGCGTCGTTTCAATTGCACCTCGCGCCTGCCTACTCGCACTGAGCGGCTGCCGCGGTCGAGCACGACATCGCCACACTGGACGATGTTGGTCGCCTCGCCGCTTTTCCGCCGGAGCAGAACACGGGCGCGCGCTTCCAATTCCCGGAAATCGAACGGTTTGACCAGATAGTCGTCGGCGCCGAGATCAAGCGCGCCAACGCGGTCCTCTATCTCGGAACGGGCCGTCAACATCAGAACCGGGGTCGTATTCCTTGCCTGCCGGAGCCGTCGAACGATTTCGAACCCGTCGAGGCTGGGCAGCATGACGTCGAGGATGACGAGATCGTAGCAGGTGAAATCGAGGATTTCTGCGGCAGCACGGCCGTCCGTCTCCCAATCGACTGCGTGGCCGATCGTTTCGAAGCGGCGGCTGATAGCCTCGCCAACGTCGCGCGTGTCTTCGACGAGGAGAATTCGCATGCCGGAGCATTTGCACGGAAGCAGCCCCCTATCAAGCGTCACCTCTTTGCGGAGAGGCGCTTGACATCATCTGCAGATCACGCGTTGGCTTCAGCCCTGTTACCGTCAGCAGTTCAAGCTGTCCAATCATTTGAGCTTTATCGACGGGCTGCGTGATGCCGTCTGCCTTCATGTTGATCTGCGCATCCACGCCAAGAACGGGGCGCGTCGGTACATGACCCGCGCTGCAAGCCACGGCTGGACCACGCATTTTGCCGCATTCAACGTATTCGACCGCACCGTGATCAGTCGCTAGTAGATGCACCACCATCGCCATCCGGGATTATGTTTCTGGCGATCTTGATGCTGATAGCGATTGCGCAATGCCATCATTTGCGCTTCAGAGACGTATCCAATTGCGTCATTAAGAGGATATCATGCCGACAGGCGATGGCAGTTTGAGCGACATTCTTGGAATCTTGTCGGTTCTCCTACTCGTGGCCGCAAACGGCTTCTTTGTCGCCGCCGAGTTTTCCCTGGTCGCCGTGCGCCGAAGCCGAGTTGCCGAACTCGCTGCGGCTGGGCGGCTGAACGCGGCAGCGCTTCAGCGGGCCGTCGACAATCTCGATGCCAATCTGGCGGCGACCCAGCTCGGCATCACCATTTCATCGCTGGCACTCGGCTGGATCGGCGAACCTGCTCTCGCGCATCTCGTCGAGCCTCTCTTGATCGGGCTGCTGGGGTCGTTGGCGACTGCGGGCTCACACACTGTCGCCGTCGCGATCGCTTTCATCATCATCACCGCGCTTCACATCGTGCTTGGCGAGCTCGCACCAAAGAGTCTGGCGCTCCAGCGCAGCGAAGACACTGCGCTCTGGGTCGTGCGTCCGCTCGGTCTGTTCCTCTTTCTGCTCAGGCCGGCGATTCTAATGCTGAATGGTCTCGGCAACCTCGTTCTGCGACTCTGCGGCCTGCGCCCGGGAACCGGTGAGGACTCATTGCACTCGCCAGACGAGCTGAAGCTTCTGATCTCGGCCAGTCAGGAAGGCGGCCTGTTGCAGCAGGCGCAGCGGGAGATGGTCGAGCGGGTCTTCAATATCGGCGAGCGCCGCATCAGTGACATCATGACGCCTCGGCCGGATATCGACTGGATCGACGTGAATGATGACCGAACCAAGATTCTTCGTACGATCCGCGATATCCGCCATGAGCAGCTCCTTGTTGGCAAGGGCGGTATCGATGAACCGCTCGGCATGGTTCTGAAGAAGGACATGCTCGACCAGGTTCTTGACGGGCAGGTTCTCGATCCGATGGCGATCATCCGTGAGCCGCTCGTCGTTCATGAATCAACGCCGATTTTCAAAGTGCTGGAGCAGTTCAGGAAGGCGCCCGTCCGCATAGCAATGGTCCTCGACGAGTACGGAAGTCTGGAAGGAATTGTTACCCAGACCGATTTGCTCGAAGCCATCGCCGGCGACCTGCCCAACATCGAAGGCGAAGAGCCGGATGTCGTCGAGGGTGAAGACGGCTCCCTTCTCGTGGATGGTATGATGTCGGCCCAGGACGCGTTCGATCGCCTTGGTTTTCGAGCACGGCCAACTGAAGGCGACTTCCATACGATCGCAGGATTTGCCCTGTTTCGACTAGGGCATCTGCCTGAGGTCGGGGAACATTTTGAGTATGGCGGCTGGCACTTCAAGATCGTGGACATGGATGGCCGGCGGATCGACAAACTGCTCGCACGAAGGAACTCTCCCACGGGGCGGCAAGAAACATCGGAGGTAGATGGGCTCAGAACATAGGCCAATGAATAGGCCGCCATGGCCTCGTCGAGGTCGCCGGTGCCCGCGAACCAACTGTATCCTGCGTGATCCAACCTGACTGATACTGATGCACCATCACCCGGTCGACGAAAGGCGAAAGCACTCGCACCACCCCCATGGCGTTGCCGGTCACCTCGACAACGACCTCGTCCGTCCTGTTCAAGCTGCGGCCAAATCCCTCCAGTCCGGAGCGGGTCATGTCGGCGTCCGTGATGGCGCAGCCGGCCATCTTCGCAGAAAACCACTTCCGCAAAGGTGCGGTGGATAGCCATTCCAATTACACGTCATTGGCCCCCTCTCTCCTTGAACAATCGGGAGCCGGCGGGCGACGCGACACCTACGGATCCGCGCTCTCGGCGCAACCGGGCAGGTCGCAGGGGCGGCCAGCTACTAACGCGAGCTCGCAGCTTATCGAATACACGGCCTGCCCGCACTTGGCGTGCTCCCGGCGCCGCTGTCCCGGATGGTCACACATACGCTGAAAATCTCGCATCTCCAGCGGGGGATCAGATGGCACCATCATGATCATACCGGTTACCGAGCGCCTCAACGGCGAGATCAAGCGGCGCACCGAGGTCATCGGCATCTTCCCAAATGATGACGCCATCGTCCGTCTGGTTGGCGCGATCCTGCTCGAGCAGAACGATGAATGGGCCGTGCAGCGGGCGAGATACATTACGCTGGAAACCATCAGCCAAATGAGCGATGATCCACTCATCAGCCTGCTGTGGCGCGCTGATCATTCCCGGCCCATGCCGGAAGCTGCGGCGACCAAGCCGTCAACTACACCACTCCCTGGGACACGATCCTGATGCGCTCACGCTTCAAGCCAAGACCGCAATCCAGATAGCGAGCCAATCATGAAATCCGAGACAGCAGCCACCGAAAGCGTTGAGCCGGCGCCTAACGCTGTTCCATCGGGTTGGCGAGTGTTGATGACACGCGAACGTTGGACCGAAGTCGCTCGCATTATATTTACCGGCCTGATGGCCTTTCTGTACTGGCAACAGCTGATTCCCATTCAAGCTTTGTGGGGGCGGTTGCCATCGCTTTGTATCCGCTTGTCAAGACCGGCGCCGTTGACCTCGTAAAAGAGCGCAAGATCGGTACCGAGATATTCGTCACCATCGCTACGGTGGTAGCGCTGATCGGAGGCGAGACCGTCGCCGGCGCGGTCCTCATGGTGATCATTCTGATCGCAGAGTTCATTGCCGATGTGAATATGGATCGTGCGCGAGCCTCGATCAAAGACCTGATCGGCTCGGTGCCCCAGGTGGCACTTGTGCGGGACCCAGGTGGCGAACGCATGGTCCCGATCGAAAATTTGCGCGCGGGCGATGTTGTCTTGGTGCGGGCCGGCGAGAAGATTCCGGTCGATGGCACCGTCGTCGGTGGAGCGGCTTCGGTCAACGAAGCATCGATCACTGGAGAGAGCATTCCCAAGGACAAGAGCGATGGCGCCGATGTCTTTGCCGGAACCATCGTCGAATCCGGCGCCCTCGACATCGAGACCGAGAAGGTTGGTGCCGACACCACCTTTGCCCGCATCATCAGTCTGGTCGAGAATGCCGAAGCGGAACAGGCACCCGTCCAGAAACTGGCGGATAAGGTCGCGTCATGGCTGATCCCGGTCGTGCTGATCTTCCTCGTTGCGGTTTATCTTTATACCCGCGACGTTCGGATGATCGTCACTCTGCTGATTTTCACATCGCCTGCCGAACTCGGATTGGCGACTCCTCTGGTGATTATCGCAGCCATTGCGCGAGCCGCACGCAGTGGAATTCTGGTCAAGGGGGGCGTCTATCTGGAGTCTTTGGCCAAGGTCGACGTCCTGGTGTTCGACAAGACAGGCACCCTGACGGCGAACAAGCCCGAGGTTGTCGGCGTGGAGATGCAGGACGGCACGCTTTCGGAAGCTGATCTGCTCAGCCTTGCCGCCGCCGCCGATCGGCGGTCCGCTCACCCCTTGGCGAAAGCGGTCGTCAACTATGCCGCCCGGATGAAAATCGATGTCCCGGAACCGGAGCAGTACGAGCAGTTGCAGGCGCGCGGTGTGAAGGCGACGGTCTCCGGACGCACCGTGCTGGTCGGGAATGCATCGTTGCTGCGCGAGGCCGGCGTGCCGCTTTCCGATGCGATCGAAAAGGGCGGACAGACGCCGGTTCACGTCGCGGTCGATGGGAAATTCGCGGGCGTGATTCTGATTGCCGACACATTGCGACCAGGTGCGCGCGAAGCGCTGGCAAAGCTCCGTGCGACCGGGGTCAAGCGCATGGTGATGGTGACGGGTGACAATGAGGCCACAGCGCGGACCATCGCCAAGGAACTCGGCGTGGATGAAGTGCGTGCCAATCTGATGCCGCAGGACAAGGTCGCCGCCATCGCCGAACTGCAAAAGCAGGGCCATCGCGTGGCGATGGTCGGCGACGGGATCAACGACGCGCCGGCGCTGGCACGCGCCGATGTCGGCATTGCGATGGGCGGCGGCGGCACGCAGGCGGCACTGGAAGCCGCCGACATTGCATTGATGAAGGATGATCTGGCAAAAATTGTCAGCGCGCGCGCAATTGCTCGACGTGCTTACCGGACAATTCAGGAAAATATTTTTGTCGGTGTCGGTGTTGTGCACGTTTTGGGCATTACCGCAGCGCTGATGGGCTGGATCGGTCCTATCCAGGCAGCGATTTTGCACTTGGGGCCAGATGTCCTGGTGTTCCTGAATTCGGCAAAACTGCTGCGCGTTCGAATCCAAGATGTTTAGCGCATCTCTTTGGAGCCTAAGGCGCTTGCAGTTCTTTGGACGACAAACGCGTCCAATTCGCATCGTCCACGAAACCGGGCAACCGCAACCAGAGTACGCTTACTGCTGTGGCGCTGGTGGCGGTGTGCCCCCAAACCACCCAGCCGCATACCCGATCACAAACAGCACCACGATCACGGCTGCCACACCGTACCAGAGGCGCCTGTCCGTGAAATTCATCGTTACCTCCAAATATCGCGCTGCGCCTGACGACCCAGCGATTTCTTCGATCCTTTGGTCGTCGTTTTCGTGACGAGCGACTCATCTGATCCCCTGACAGAGTAGGCCAAGTATGGCTTCCAGAGAAGCGCGTAGGCCTGTCTGCGGTGCCAAAGCCGCCGGCTGCAAGCGGCTCGCGGAGGAGCGAGCATCTGGAGGACGCTGGGATCGACCCGAGCTCCATCGGCTTCTTGGCGAGCTCGAAGAAGGCGATATCGTGGTTGTCCGGAAACTAGACCGACTGATGCGGTCACTCAAGGACCTGCTCCTTATCCTTGAGAAGATCGAGGCCGCCGGCGCCGGGTTCTGCTCACTGACCGAGGCAATCGGCACGACCACGACGGCAGGCCGCATGATGATGCGGATGCTCGGTTCCTTCGCCGAATTCGAGCGAGCCATCGTACGGGAACGCACCATGGCGGGGCTTCTAGCGGCCAGGAGCGCGGGCGAAAAGGTGGTCGTCGCCCAAAACTCACGTCCGATCAGCGCTCCGAAATCACCGGCATGCTGAATGATGGTCCACCCGCCGCCGAGATTGCTCGCATCTTCCGAGTTCATAGGGCCACTGTGAGACGTATCGGCGCTCAGACGAAAATGAATGTTCGCTGATTGTGGGTCCAATTGGCCGCTTTCGCAGCGACGTACGCACCGGCCCTCCTCGGACGCGTACCCCCGGCCTGCAGTTATTGGTATTGTACCAGCTGCCTACGTGGTTGGTTCGGCGGAACACATCCTGGAGCAAAAGAATTCGAACCGAACTAGCCAAAGCGGTCATTCGATTCGTCCGATCGGATGACTGCTACTGGCGCACGTGGTCGGTTGGTGCGTTCAGACATCGGATTGCCTGATGAGGCTCGGGAAGGTCCGGCCGGGGTGGTAGCGCGCGAAGGTCAGTATTGGAGAAGCGCCGGGAATGGTGGCTCCTGGCGCCGCTGTGGCGAAAGACGCGTGCATCGACACCACTATCCGCTGACGCAGCGCTTGCTCCGGTCGATGACGTGGACGCCTTTCAGGGATGGGAGACAACCGACGGCGGGTTTCCGCCGGGAACGTGACCGCGGTGACCAAAGCCATCTTGAACGGCAAGGCCGGTGCAGACCTGCTCCATCAGGCTGCTCGACGTCGACCGCGTGACATTCGAGCAGCGTGGACACAAGCTGGCAAGGCAAGGGGTTAGGGGCCGCGCTGTTGCAAGACGCCGTTCTGCGCACGCGTTACGCCGCGACGATCCTCGGGATTCGCGGCCTTCTTGTTCATGCCATATCGGACGAAGCGAAAGCCTTCTACGAGCACTACGGCTTTGCGGCTTTCCCGAAAATCCGATGACCCTTGTGCTCTCGCTAAGGCGCGTTGAAAGAGCGGGCCGAAACGTCTTGTTGTGCACAAGTTGGTAATCGCCTCGTAATCAAGCAGCCGGAAACAGCTTCCAGCGCCGCGGCCTGAAAGCCACCCGACTTTTCTGCGCCGCCGGATGATCGACGGGCAATTCGATCTCGACCCGCTGACGTTCGCCGCCGATTTCGAGCTCGACCCGCCTGGTGCCGGCGACGCGGCGGCTGGCGGCGACCGTGCCGGCGATGCAG